>NZ_QETG01000009.1:0-118397 GCF_003105055.1 Acinetobacter sp. AM
TATCATCTGTTAAAAGGGTACGTGCCATTGAAATATATAGAAATATAAGGAATTTGAAAGATTATATTAAGTCTTTAAAATCTATTTTTCAAATGAGGATACGCCCTAGCCTTTTTATATGCATCTCTACCAGTTTGAAAACTTAGGTGAGGGTAAGCAAGCCCAAACAAGAGAAGCGTTTAGGTGATTCTTTCATTTGACCAATCCAAACTATAGTTTTAGTCCTTATCTTTGATAGGAGTAATAATGAATATCTTAACGTCATAAAAGCCATATAGGCGTGGATATACTTAATCTTCGAGACGATTTTGACTGTAGTCGTGAGTAGAACTGTGAATGCCTTTATCCTCAGATAGTCCCGTAATCACGGTGTCAGTTGCATTATCAAGTTTTCATAAAATTATCCTGCCTTTTATCTCTTTTAAGTAACGTGATGTGAAAAAATTCTAGTAGTAAAAACGAGCTTAAAGATGAAAAAAATCACAAAAAATTCATGTCTTTATTTCTATACTCGTAACCGAATCAAAATAGATCCAAGTTGTACACGTGAGTTGATTGAGTTTGTTGATGCTGTAAGTGTTAAAAAAATCAGCTTTTTACTATTATTTGATTAAAAATGAGGATGGCGTGAATAAATTTGCTGAACAGGATTTATCAAGAATTATCGAAATGGCTTGGGAAGATCGAACCCCATTTGAAGCTATTCATCGTGAATTTGGTTTGAATGAGACTGCAGTGATTCGCTTAATGCGTGAAAATATGAAACCTTCGAGTTTTAAAATGTGGCGTAAAAGGGTAACGGGTCGAAAAACAAAGCATGTGCAGTTGCGTTCACCTGATGTAATTCGGGCTTATTGTTCAAGGCAGTACAAGCGTTTCTAAGTACTTTACTTTGGGCGCTTTTTGGACTCACGTCGGCATCGTTCAGAACAGTATCTGACTTCTTCCCAGCAACGTTGCCATTTCTTACGCCAGTTAAAAGGGCGTAAGCAGTGAATACAGATTTTTTCAGGAAGATGCTGCTTTTTCATGGTTTATAACTCATCAATCCGACTGAGGAGTTGCTGCGCATGAGTGATAATCTGCTGCCGATCTTTAAGTTTATCGAGTTGCCGATAGATCATGCCCATACGTGGATGAGTACGAAATATCGCTTCATGTCGGATCATAAAATACCAGTATAGACTGTTAAATGGACAGCTATCTGGCTCAGTACGAGTTTTGACATTGTAGGTACAGTGCTTGCAGTAATCTGACATTTTATGAATGTAATTGCCCGAAGCGGCGTAGGGTTTGCTGGCCATTAAGCCGCCATCGGCGTGCATCACCATGCCCAGCGTGTTTGGCAGTTCCACCCATTCATAGGCATCGGCATAGACCGCCAGATACCATTCACTGATCTGCTGCGGGTCTACACCACTTAACAGGGCAAAGTTGCCAGTAATCATCAAACGCTGGATATGATGTGCATAGGCATTTTGGAAAGTATTGCGAAAACATTCCGCCATACAGTTCATCTGGGTATGACCAGTCCAGTAAAATTGCGGCAGCGGTGATGAGTGCTGTAGTGCATTGCGATTGGCATATTCCGGCATGTACAGCCAGTAAATGCCTCGTACATATTCGCGCCAACCCAGAATCTGCCGGATAAAACCTTCAACCGCATTTAGTGGCGCATGACCTGTATGGTAGGCAGCTTCTGCTGCATCACAGACTTCTTTGGGCAACAGTAGACCACAGTTCAAATAAGGTGAGAGCAGGCTGTGAAATAGCGTATCCGTCCCTTGCGCCATGGCATCCTGATAATCACCAAAATAAGGCAAATTATGGGCAATAAAATGTTCCAGAACACGCTTGGCATTACTACGCGTGGTGGCCCAACGAAAATTGGCAAGACTTCCTGAATGCTGGCAAAACTCACGTTCAACCAGTGCAAGCACATCTACATCAATCTGATCCCGTTCAAAATTAAGTTGCGGGGGCAAGGGCGGACTGCCCGACCAAGCTTTGCGATTGGCGCTGTCATAGTTCCACTGTTGTCCAATGGGCTGCTGTCCCTGCATCAAATAACCAGTCTGCTTGCGCATTTCTCGGTAAAAATATTCCATACGCAGTGTTTGGTAGCGACTGGCAAAGTGGCGGAACTGCTCCGGACTACAAAAAAAGCGGTCATCATTCAGGCACTGTGCGGGCAGTTGTAGCCGTTGGCTCCAGTGCTGTTCAATCTGCTGTTGTAGGCGGTATTCTCCGCTGTGGGTAACTACCAGTTCTGTTACGGGGAACAGTTGTTGTTGTGACTGCACAAAATCTAGCAGGCTGCGAATAGGACTACCAGATTCAAAAGCATGATAACGTACACGCCAACCATCGGCTTTAAGTGCCTTGGCAAAATGACGCATGGCACTAAAAATCAGCGCAATTTTTTGAGGATGATGGGTGACATAAGTGGCTTCCTCAACCACTTCTGCCATCAGGATTACATCTTGGGTGCGATCCAGTACTTTGAGCGTAGCGAGCTGATGATGAAGCTGGTCTCCCAGAATTAAACCGAAACGCATACCAATCTCAAAGTCTATAAAACATACAACAGTGTAAATGTAGACAACTCAATTTTTTGTGAAAATACAGATCACCCAACAGCGACCGTGTCAGATGCGGATCAGCTATTGCACAGAAATCATCATCACTTGAGCAAAGCTGTATTTATCTATAAAAATTTTAAGCCACTTTACAATATTCGAATTCAATCATTGTCTAATGCATAGTGGGTGTGAAAATTATGTGATTTTAATCAAATAGATACAAATTATTATTGTTGCGATTCAGGCAGCTTACGCCTAGTATTTGAATTGAAGTTACTCCATGTATGCTTCCTTGGTTTTGTCCCATACGCACCTTTGTATGGGATTTTTTTTAATTAGAGGATTGTCATGAGCATGCATTCAACAGCGTATATTTTTAAACAGCAGCAATTACTTGTGGATAATCATTTCCAGTTGCCGCAGGTAGCAAGACTTCAACATGATCTGAACCTATCGGAAAATGGCAAGATCATTGCACGGGATTTGAAAGAGGATGAACCTGTGCCAGAAGGTTATCAGTTGGTTCCGATCAGACAACTGGTACAAGTTTGGAGCAGGCAGCAGTTTGAACAAGCCAGCCGTGCGGTACAGTTACTAGAATGGCGCCGTAATCACCGCTTTTGTAGTAAATGTGGTCATGCCACCCAGCAGCATACCAGTCAGTATGCTATGGTCTGTCCATCGTGTGGTTATAACCAATATCCGCGCGTGAATCCTTGTGTGATTACCATTATTACCCGAGGTACAGATGAAGTTCTGCTGGCGAAAAATGCCCGTAACAAAACCCAAATGTACAGTTTGATTGCTGGATTTGTCGAAGTAGGGGAAACCTTGGAAGAAGCTGTACGCCGTGAGACGCTAGAAGAGGTCGGGCTTCAGATTAAAAATATTCAATATCTGGCCAGTCAGCCGTGGCCATTTCCCAGCAATCTGATGATGGCCTTCAAGGCGGAATATCACGCAGGGGATATTCGGATTCAGGAAAATGAACTCAGTGATGCGCAGTTTTTTAAGTTTGATCAATTGCCCGAAATTCCGTTCAAGGGCAGTATCGCCTATGCCATGATTAACCATGTGATGCATGGAACACCTGTGGCAGATGATACCCAAGCGTGGCTTTGAAATTTTAAAAGAGAAATGTTTGAATGATGATTTCTTGCTGAAATAAGAGCGGAAATCTAGGTCATCTAGAAAAGTAACTCTCTCAGCACTTGCCACGGACTCTGCCCGTCTTCACCCTATATGCTGAAATAAAGAGCTTGGCAATGATGGTGCTGCATGGTTTTTTAGTGCGGTGTCATCGGCTCGATCATTTGACTGTGGTGTATTTTAAAGACCACTATAAACAGATGCCGTCCTGAATAGCCTGGGAATAATTTAGATAATCTTGAAAATTTTTCCACTTGAAGTACTTTGGAAAAACATATCAAAGCTAGGTCGAATATCTTCACCATCCACGGTTATATATTTGACATGGGAGCAAGACTGGCTAGCACCAAAATGGTGATCAACTGTGGCTTGAATAGAATATTTGATACCGAATTGATCTTTTATATTTAGATTTTGTTTAAGCATTTATATATACCTTGAATAATAGCGCGAAAGAGAAACGATTACATGGCTTAATCATTCAGAAGTTTTTTATTTAAATCACTTTATGATTTAACTTAAATAATTGATTCATGGAAATATAAAATGTACGGCCATCTAAATTTAAATCTACTTCAACGCCAGATTCTAGAAGCACTTTTTTACCAACTTCAATCGCTTTAAACCCTTCACGTGTATTTTGCATTTTATTTAAGGGGATTAACGAGACAATAATTTCAGTACCATTTGTAGATTTTGCCACTAATTCATTAATTTTTAACAATGTGTATCCTGTTTTTATGATTTTTTCGAAGAATATGATCAACAACTTTTGAATTAAAAAAGTACAGCGTCGTACTTTTTTAATTCATATAATTACTTAGATCGCAGTAATATTAACTGCGTTTGGGCCTTTTTGACCTTGAGCGATGCTGAATTGAACTTGTTGACCTTCAAATAAGGTTTTAAAACCTGAACTTGCAATTTCACTGAAGTGGGCAAAAACGTCTGGGCCTGATTCTTGTTGAATAAAACCAAAACCTTTAGTTTCATTGAACCACTTAACCGTACCTTTAACAATATTTGAGTTTGACATAATAAATCCTACTGATTTTTTAATAATTTTAGTCATTTTATTGACTGCTTATAACTTGGAAAATAATAAAGAATGAGACTTAAAATCTAAAAAAACGAAGGATTATGAATAAAACGACGATACTTAACAGAGATTCAATGAAACAAGACTTTTTTTCTAGTTAAGTTCACTATACATTAAAAATAAAATTAATCAAGTTTTTTTATATGTATATTTAATTATCTTATAAAAGGCATCAGAATCGGGAAGGAGTCTGTTGATCTGGTTGACTTTTTTTTAACAAGTTCATCCATAGCACTGATACATTTAAACAGAAAAAAACAATTTACTGCTTTAAAATCGGATCTAAGAAAAAATGATTTTACCCATCTTCTCTGGCTATAGAATTAAAATTGCGCTAGTACTTATTCTGTATTTAATCTTCACACTTTGTTCACATCTACTTGGGTTATCTTAAGCGTGCATTAAAACAAGGCTTAAAAATGAAAACGCTATTCAAGTCACTTTTTGCCGCTATAGCGCTGGTCACCATCAGCTTAAGTGTAACCACTCGAGCAGAAACTGTTACGCCTCAGGCGGTAAATCAGGTGGATATTCAGAAGTATGCCGGTAAATGGTATGAAATTGCACATTTACCGATGTATTTTCAGCGTAAATGCGTATCGAATATCACGGCACAATATAGCGTCAATGCCGATCAAACGATCGGGGTATTGAATAGCTGCCGAATTGCCAATGGTGAGATGATTAGCTCTGAAGGTGTTGTCTATTCGCAAAATCAGGGCAACAGCAAACTGAAGGTCAGCTTTTTGCCTACAGGTTTAAGATGGATTCCGTTGACCAAAGGTGATTACTGGGTATTACGAGTAGACCCAGAATATAAAGTGGCATTGGTTGGAGGACCGAGTAACAAATATCTGTGGATTTTATCGCGTGAACCACAATTGGATGAAGCGACTTATCAGTCCTATTTAGATACAGCGAAACACTATGGTTATGACGTTACAAAACTAATTAAATTGCCGCATTAATCTGCTACCCCTTTGCCGAACTGATAAATCTCTCTACAGTTCGGCTTTTTTTCTTTACTTCACATAAAATTCATATCTAACTGATTAGACTCATCAAATAGAATAAAGACAGTCGCTTAAAATTAGGATAAGTCCATGTTGAAAAGTCTGATACGATGGATAGATAGCTGGTCTACAACTGCACAGCCTGAAATATTGAATGCTGAAAATAGCAAGATTCAGTGGTTGAGAATTTTGCCGTTTATTCTATTGCATCTGGCTTGTCTGGCCGTGTTTTGGGTAGGTGTGTCATGGTTTGCACTTGGCTTTATGCTGATGTTCTACCTGATTCGCATGTTCTCTATTACGGCTTTTTTTCATCGTTATCTGTCGCATAAAACTTTTCAAACCTCGCGCCCAGTGCAGTTCCTGTTTGTATTACTGGGCACCATGAGTGCACAGCGTGGCCCCTTGTGGTGGGCAGCCCATCATCGTTATCACCACCGCTATACAGATTCTTCACAAGACCCACATTCATCTACCTACGGTTTTTGGTATAGCCATGTGGGCTGGTTTCTGAATGAATATAACTTTGCCACACGTAAAGAAGTCATCAAGGACTGGTTGAAATATCCGGAATTAATCTGGCTCGACCGGTTTAGTCTAATGGTGGTGCTGCTGACCGCGGGTGGAATTTATGTGCTAGGAGAGTGGCTGGCCATCACTTGGCCACAACTCGGCACTTCTGGCTTGCAATTACTGGTCTGGGGATTTGTGGTCTCTACCGTGCTACTGATCCATGCGACCTTATGTATCAATTCACTGGCACATCACTACGGCAGCCGTGATTTTGACACGGATGATCAAAGCCGTAACAATTTATTCTTGTCTATCATTACCTTGGGCGAAGGCTGGCACAATAATCACCATTATTATGCAGGCAGTACCCGACAGGGCTTTTACTGGTGGCAGATTGATGTGACCTATTACCTCCTAAAAATTATGTCTTGGCTCGGGATAGTCTGGGACTTAAAGCCAATTCCAGCGCGGGTCTATGACGTCAGTAAAATTGCACAAGCTCGAAAACAGAGAAAAGCAGCCAAAACAGGCGCTCCTACTATTCATTCGAAGGAATCACCATGAAAATTGCGATTATTGGTTCAGGTATTTCCGGTTTGTATGCGGCTTGGAAATTAAGTAAAGTGCATGACGTTACCGTATTTGAAAAGAATAACTACTTTGGCGGTCATACCGATACCCATCAGTTGAATATAGATGGCGAACAGGTCGCGGTGGACAGTGGCTTTATTGTATTTAATGAGCATAACTATCCACTGTTCTGTGCAATGCTCAAAGAACTCGGGATTCAATCGCAAAGCAGTGACATGGGCTTTTCGGTGAACAATCAGGTCACAGGTTTACAGTACAATCCTTCAAAAAAATTCTCGCTCTTGTTTAGACCGCAAAACTTCTTTAATGCCGATTTTCGTGTGATGTTGTCGGATCTGTTCCGTTTCTATGCTGCGAATAAAGAGATTGAGGTTGAACAGATTGATGCACAGCTCAGTATTGATGAGTATCTGAATCAGCATGACTATTCCGAAGCCTTTCGTCAGGAACATCTCTATCCGATGTGCGGGGCACTGTGGTCTTGTCCAGTAGAGCAAGCCGGACAGATTCCGTATAAATTTGTAGTAAGCTTTTTTCAGCACCATCGCATGTTACAGCTCAAAGACCGGCCTTCGTGGCTTACGGTCAAGGGTGGATCAGCGCGTTATGTTCGTGCCATTCAGGCCCAATCGAATATGACTTTCCGTAAGACGGGTGTTCTCCATGTCTCCCGGAGTGCTAATGATGTAGTGATTGAAACTGTACAGGGCAGTGAACGTTTTGACTGGGTAATCTTTGCCAGCCATGCTGATGACAGCTTGAATTTACTCAAAGACCCGTCAGCGCAAGAGTTGGACGTACTGGGCAAGTTTCGTTATCAAGATAACCGTATGGTGGTGCATTCCGATACCCATATCATGCCCAAATCCAGACGCCAGTGGGCCAGTTGGCATGTACATGTGACCCCCAGTCGTGCAGCCGAATTAACGCCATTCCAGCATAGTGGCATGCATTACGGTTTCAGTTACTGGATGAACCAGTTGCAAAATCTGAACTGTAAAACCCAAATCTTTGCCACACTCAATCCTAACTTTAACCTCAATCCAGAAAAAATATGGGTGGAACGGTATTACCGTCATCCAGTATTTGATGCTGCTGCGATTGAAGCACAACAACGTTGGGCCGAAGTCAATGGTCAGAACCGGACATCATATTGTGGTGCCTACTGGGGCTGGGGTTTTCATGAAGATGGCGCGCGTAGTGCTTCATGGGTCGTAAATCAGTTGCTGCAACAGACTGAGCAGGCGGCTTAGGAGTACAGAATGCAAATGTATCCACTGGCTATCGCCTCTGCCGAAATTCGCCATCGCCGCTATTTGCCCAAATCGCATGCTTTTGAGGCAGAGCTTAGCTATTTATGGTTTGATCCAGATCAACTGGCAACTTTTACCCAAAAATCTTGGTTTTGGTCCTCTAGCCGCTGGAATTTCCTGACCTTGGATGAGCGTGATTTTCTGAACATGGAATGTGGCTCGATTCGGCAGAAGGTTGCACGTTTGCTGATCAAGCATGAAAACTATCTGTTATCGCATGCCGCATCTATCCGTGTACTGGCTTTGCCGCGCACACTGGGTTTTCGTTTTAATTCTGTGGTGTTTTATCTGATCTTTGATGCGACCGATCAACTGATTTTTGTGCTGAGTGAAATCACCAATACGCCGTGGAATGAACGTCAGGTGTACATTCACGATTGTCGGCACAATGCCACTGAACATGCGCCTTACCAGAGCCACCAGTTTGACTTTAAAAAGGCCTTTCATGTGTCGCCATTTATGCCGATGTCACTGGATTACCGTTGGCGTTTTAGCTTTTCAGAACAGCAAAATGTGATTCATATGCAGTTGTTTGAACAAGAAATATTGCAATTTGATGCCACTATGAAATTTAAGCTGCAAGCCATCACACTTCCTTCACAGCAACATCGATATGCTGTATTAAAAGTTCTTGAGCCCTTTAGGATGGTGAGCGGGATTTATCTACATGCTTTGCGCTTATGGAAAAAGAAAATTCCGTTTTATCGGCATCCTAAAAAAGAAAAAGGAAAGACATGACTATGAAAACACTGTTAATGGGAGAGCATACCGAACTGCCGATAGTCCTACGCCATATGCTGAAATTGCGTCATGGTCAGTTGATATTTAAAGGTATCTGGAACGGTCTGGTCGGGGAAAACTACAGCGACTTGCATGCAGTAATTCAAGTTCACGACCAACGCCTTATCGATTTGCTGTTCCGTAATGGTGTACTGGGGGCAGCAGAAGGCTTTATTCGTGGTTACTGGAGCAGTGAAGATCTGGTCAATGTAATTCGTATTCTAGCGCGTAATCGTGATGTGCTTGATCGGATGAATCAAAATGTAGTGGCAAAAGCCAGCCAGTTGGTACTCAAGGCTTGGTATAAATCTCGCAAGAATTCGATTGATGGTAGTCGTCAGAATATTGCTGAGCATTATGACTTGAGCAATGATTTTTTTAAATTGTTCTTAGATTCCAGCATGATGTATTCCAGTGCGGTGTTTAAAGAACCCTGTATGAGCTTGGAACAAGCTTCAGATTATAAAAAAGAACTGATCTGCCAGAAACTTCAATTGCAACCGATGGACCATTTGGTCGAAATTGGCAGCGGCTGGGGAGGCTTTGCCATTTATGCGGCTCAGCATTATGGCTGTAAGGTGACCACCATTACCATTTCCAAAGCTCAGTACGATGAAGCAATCGCCCGAGTTGCTGAAGCAGGGCTGTCTCATCGAGTGTCTGTACAGCTTCAGGACTACCGTTTACTCGAGGGTAAATACGACAAATTGGTGTCCATTGAAATGATTGAAGCAGTCGGTGAGCAATATTTACCGACTTATTTCCGAAAATGCCGCGAGCTCCTCAAGCCGAATGGTCTCGCCTTGATACAGGCGATTACGATTGAAGATGCACGCTATGTTAAAGCTTTAAATACGGTGGATTACATTAAGCGTTATATTTTCCCTGGTAGTTTTATTCCATGTATCAGTGTGATGACGCAAACGGCTTCGGAGCAAAAACTTCGTCTCAAACATCTGGAAGATATTGGTCAAAGCTACGCACAAACCCTGAAGTGTTGGCGCCAGCGTTTTCTGGAGCAGCGTGATCAAGTGCTGCAACTTGATTTTGATGAGCGGTTTATCCGCATGTGGGATTTTTATCTGTGTTATTGCGAAGGCGGCTTCCGCGAAGGAGTGATCAGTGATGTTCATTTGCTGTTTGAAGCCAGTGCTTACTAAGCAGAAATAAAACCGGAGGGCGAGATGCTGCTAGATTTATTTTTGCTCAATGTCTTCATCATGCTCTGTAGCTGGGTGTTGGTGACCTATAACCGCAGAGCAGGGTTGGTCGATGTCGCTTGGAGTTTCAGTATTGCCCTCAATGTGATTATTGCCGCTTGGGCGATTGACAGTGCGCCGCTGTTGGTTCGGTTATTTCTGGGACTGGCGAGTGGAATCTGGTTCTCACGGCTGACTTGGCATCTGTTACGGCGCTATGCCAATGAAACCCAAGAAGACACGCGTTATGCCAACATGCGCCGAGCGATGGGGGATTATCAGCATCTTGGTTTTCTGGTGTTTTTTATATTTCAGGCAGGTTTGGCGCTACTGTTTTCTTACCCAATGCTGAAGCTGTTGAGTCTTCAGACCCAGCAGTGGAATGACTGGACTTTGGTCACTGTGATTGTGGCAGGTATGATCATGCTATCGGCTTTGATAGGTGAAAGCACTGCCGATCAGCAACTTTACCATTTTAAGCTAGATCCACAGAATCAAGGTAAAACCATGGATCAGGGTTTGTGGAAATACTCGCGCCATCCGAATTATTTTTTTGAATGGTTGCATTGGTTTGCCTATCCAGTGCTCGGTCTGGCAGCAGGATGCTATGAATTATGGATTTATCCGCTGCTGATGTGGCTATTCCTGTACTACCTTACGGGTATTCCATTTAGTGAAAAACAGGCGCTCGCCCACCGTGGTGACAACTATAAAGACTATCAACGACGAACTTCAATGTTTATTCCGTGGCCACCCAAAGAGTAGGTAAATACATGGACTTTATGATTCAAAAATCCTTAGAACTGATCGAAAATGGCAAGGTGCCAGACCCCGTGATTCGTGCTGGTATTAAAATCTTGAGCAAAAAACGTTTGGCACAAGAAGGTCGGTTTGACCCCGCATTGGCAGCGCAGCGCTATATGGATGTGCTGACCATGCTGAAAAACAGCGAAATTGCCATTGAGACAGACAAAGCCAATGAGCAGCACTATGAACTGCCGACCGAATTTTTTCAGGCAGTACTCGGTAAGCGGCTGAAATATAGCGCGAGTCTCTTTGAACATGCCGATACGACGCTAGATCAAGCTGAAGAAGCTGCTCTTGCCTGCTATTGCCAGCGAGCACAACTGAAAGACGGGCAGGATATTTTGGAAATTGGCTGTGGCTGGGGTTCTTTAAGTCTGTATATGGCCGAGCATTATCCAACGGCCCGTATTACGGTCGTGTCAAATTCTTCAACGCAGCGTCAATATATTCAGGAACAAGCCCGTTTAAAAAAACTAGATAACCTTAATGTGATCACTTGTGATGTCAATGTGTTGCAACTTGAACCTGAATCTTTCGACCGTGTGGTTTCGGTGGAGATGTTTGAGCATGTACGCAACTATCAAAAACTGTTTGAAAATATCAGTATTTGGCTCAAACCAGATGGCTTATTGTGGTGTCATATTTTCTGCCATCGTTTCTTGCATTATCCGTTTGAAGTCAAAAATGAGTTTGACTGGATGTCGCAATATTTCTTCAGTGGTGGTTTGATGCCGGCAGCCTCAACTTTCCTACATTTTCAGCAGCATTTGCAGCTAGAACAGCACTGGCAATGGGCGGGTACGCAGTATGAACGTACCGCAAATGCTTGGCTAGAAAATATGGATGGTAAACAGGCCGAGCTAAAGCCCTTGTTTGAACAAACCTATGGCGCGGATGCCGCAATCTGGTGGCAACGCTGGCGGATTTTCTTTATGGCCTGTGCCGAGCTGTTTGGTTATGATCATGGACGCGAGTGGGTCATTGGCCACTTTCTGTTGAAGAAGAAAGCCGTATAATTGAACAGTGGGATGGACCAGCGGGGAATGCATCAATGTTAAAGCTGTTTAGGGACAAACGTGATCATCCTCTGGGTGAGGTGTTTAACCGCTACTACTGGCTGCAAATCGGATTCATTGCCCTGTCTGTGGTGATTGGGATTGGCTTCAGTGCCTGGGTGATTAAAGGTTCTTTGCTCAGAACGGCGCTAGAACAAGAAATGTCACACTACTGGCAGCGACTGGAACGTAATCCTGCCGCAGAATTGCCCGATACCAAAAACCTGTATGGTTACCGCTGGAACACTGTGCCACCCTCCCAATTTAAGAATATTTCGCTTGAGCAAGGGGTGAATCGGCATTTTGTCGATGGTAAGGAACGCATGACCGTGTATGGTGAAAAAGATGGGCAGCATGTCCTGTTGGTCTTTGGCGAAAGTAATGTCAATAAACTGGTCTGGCTGTTTGGTCTGGCACCACTGATGGTCAGCTTGTTTGTGCTTTATAGTGTGCTGTGGTGGTGGAATCGCCGTGCTCGGCGCTATTTTTCTCCAATTACCCGTCTAGCCAATGCACTGGAGCATATTGATTGGGAACATCAAAAAAATCAGGCTTCACCGTTTCATGACATTCGGACTGACTCAAATCTGGAAGCGGAATATCTGAAGCAGGCGCTAGAAAAATATCATCAGGTATTAAGCGATTTTATTCAACGTGAACGTGAGTTTACCAGTGATGTCAGCCATGAGCTGCGTACCCCGCTGACCATTTTAAAAGGCAATGTACAGCTATGTCAGGCACGTTATGGCGATAACAAGTCGTTTACTCGGTTGCATAACACCATTGAAGATATGCAACTGCTGGTTGATACCTTGTTAGCAATCGCACGCAACGCCACCGATACTTTAACCGCTGAACCGACGATGCTTTCAGAATGTCTGGAAAATCTGCTTCAGGATCTGGACAACGTTAGCCATAACAAAGGCATGCAGATTGATTTGCAAAAAGACCTCGATGAACAGCCACGTAAACTTTACCCATCGATGACCAAAATGGTGTTTGGCAATATTTTGCGGAATGCACTGAATTATTCACAAGGCACAGAAATTGATGTCATTCTGCAAAAAAATACAGTATTGATTGCAGATAATGGTGTCGGCATTCCTTTACCGAATAACTCCAAGGTGCAAGAACTGTCGGGGCAGCAATTGCAATTAGAGATCAAAGGTCATGGCATTGGACTGCAATTGGTACAGAAGTTGTGCAAGCAGCTTGGCTGGCGGGTGGAGTTGTTTGATCGGCAGTATTATCTCAATACCCATCAGGATGTTGATCTGGCGATGACGACTGGACTGATTGTCGTCGTGTATTTAAATTAAGGCTGGGTTTCGAAAGCTTAAGCTTCTAAAGTGATCTTTAACCCTACACCAGATATGGTATGAATGAGCTTTTGCTCAAAAGGCTTATCGACCATTTTACGCAAATTATAAATATGACTACGCAGGGCATCGCTTTCAGGCTCTTCATCCCCCCACAGCTCTATCATAATTTCCTGTTTAGTCAGAACTTTAGGCGAATGACGCATCAGTAGCTTGAGCAGTTTGAATTGAATGGGGGGCAGTTCAATGGTTTGTCCTGCACGAGTTAGTTGCTGTGTTGCAGGATCCAGAATCAGATCATGAATTTGCAGACGGCCAGAGGAGACTTCACCCAGTGAACGCTTGATTAAAGCTTTGACTCGAACCACCAGTTCATTAAAGTCAAATGGCTTGACTAGATAATCATCCGTGCCTGAATTGAAACCTTTGAGTTTGTCATTCAGCGTATCGCGTGCGGTGAGCATCAGCACAGGGAGGTCCATACCTTCTTTATTTCGTAGCCATTCACATAGTTCATAACCCGAACCATCAGGCAAGTTAATGTCTAAAAGTAAAATATGATAGCGTTGCTGCTTGAGCAATTGGCGCGCAGCATTTAGGTTTCGAGCATGATCGATCACAAAACCATGCTCTTCTAGAAACTCGCATAAGGTAGATGCCAGTTCATAATGATCTTCAACCATCAAAATAAAATGTTTAGACATAACTGTAGAGACTACTTTATTAATTGCTGTTTTAATTTAGCACTAAATGGCTGAGGACCTAGCCATATATTAAAATATTGCTGGGCCTGCGGGTTTTGGAGTTGTCCCTGCATTTTCTGGTTTAAGTATAGGCTTAATGTGTGTGTGGCATGGATATACTTCAGTTGGTATAGATCTCCTGACTTCACTGGACGATACAAATCGGTGAGTGGAGTGAAAACAGCATGAATTTTTTGATCTTTGATATTACGTTTAAGTAGATGTGTGGCCGCACGTTTGAATGCCCATTCTGGAATATTCTGCGTATAGGTAAAATCCATCTGTATGTTTTGACCTTGCCAAGGCTGATTACAGTTTTGCGCAAAGTAACTGGCCACACCGACCTGTTTTTGTCCCACCATGAGTGGGCCATTACCACATTTATTTAAGCTCTGTGCATGCGCCCACGAACCGAAACTCCCGAACATCAGTACAGTGGTTATGGCTACTTTTTGAAAGGCAGTACCCATGAATAGGTTCCTCCTACATAAGGCAAAGAACGATACAGACCGTTGGCTGGATCCCAGAAATCTTGTTGGAAAATAATCTGATGGTTTGGGTTGACCTTTATTTCACTGATTCCAAATGAATCCATTGTTCGTGTCTTGCCGAACATTTTAAAATCATAAATCATATGCCAATGCACATAGGCAGAGTCTTGATGATATGAAGTATTTAATAAACTGACAGTGACATTACTCACCCGCTGGTTCATACCTTGAAAATGTTCAAGCAGTTTTTTACGCGATGAAAATTGCGACAGAGTGTCGTTAATAAAAAGCTGATCTGCATACAGTGCTCCAGCATTTTCAACGAATTTAGGTGTGCCCAAGGTATTAAATGCCGAAGTGAAGCGGGTGCCGATTTCTAGTGCTTTTGCATTATCTAAGGGTATTCCCTGAATACTCGCTCTGGCATTTGCATAATCAGAGGAATAACGAGGAACACTTTTACATCCTGACAGGAAAAGCACTGGTAAGGATAAGGCAATTGCCATTAACGTTTTGACTTGATTCATGTTCACTGTCCATCTTCACAGTTTATCCTCCCACTTTAGAGAGGCTAAAGTGAACAGAATGTGAAGATAGATGCTAAAGACAGTACATTGAATAGAATTTTGGTGATCAAGGATTAAATTTCACTTTCTCTTTTTTCTTCAGTTATTAGCCAATGAATGATATTCATGACATCAGGATTCTCATTATTTTTTCTGACCATTGCATAAAAATTATAGTCACAATAGATAAAACCAAAAGGGGCAATGACCCTTCCATTTAATATTTCTTTTTCTACTAAAATTTGAGGCGCTATCGCAATTCCTAAGCCTGAAACAGCCGCCTCTATCATTAAATTGAGACGATCAAAATAACGATCATTCGCTTTTGGGGAAAAGTTAATTTTGGACTGATCAAACCATGTATGCCATGCACTTTTATTTGAGTGGGTATGAAGTAATGGATAATTTAAAAGATCATTTTCTGTATGAAGCGGATTTATTTCCCGATTACAAATAGGCCCCATGTTATCGGGAAATAAAAGATATTTATTCAAAAAGTTGGGAAGTATATGATTCTCACTGATGCTATTGATAAATATGTCAACTTTCTCTTTTTCTAACAATTTTAAGTCATTACATGTCATTAATTTGATATGGATATTGGGATAAATGATTTCGAGCTTTTCTAATCGCGGAATCAGCCAATTTGCCATAAAACTATGAGAAGCGCCTATTACAACTTCTACCTCTGACGTTTTATTTGTTAACTCAAAGACGCATTGTTCTAAACGATTAAAAAGATGCGTACAAATTAGAGATAATTCTTCTGCGTCCGTTGTCAGCGAGATGGTAGAGGAATGCCGAATAAACAATTTTTTATCTAACCATTCTTCTAACTGCTTTATTTGATGGCTAATCGCACTATGGGTGACACACAATTCTTCCGCAGCTAAGCTGAAACTTTTATTTCTGGCGACGGCCTCGAATGCTTTTAAAGCATTAAGGGGAGGGAGTGTTCTACGTTTCATGTTGTAAAATTTTCTAACACCATAAACTCAAAATATATCAATTATCAGAAAAATGAAAATATTTTAAGATCAAACAAGTTTTGATACTGCAAGAGATATGAGATGACAAGCCCTTATACAGGTAATGGTCCTGATGCCTTGGGATTTTTTGGTAAATTTGGCGGATGTTACATGCCAGAGAGCTTAATGCCAGCACTTCAAGAATTAGAGCAAGCCTTTAATACTGTTCGGCACAAACCTGAATTTTGGGCTGAATATCAGCAGATTTTAACGGACTTTGTTGGTCGTCCTAGTCCTCTTTTTTATGCAAAAAACCTAACAGCTTATGCAGGCGGCGCTCGAATATATCTCAAGCGAGAAGATTTGAACCATACGGGTGCGCATAAGATCAATAATTGTGTTGGGCAAATCTTATTAGCCAAATTTATGGGCAAAACCAGAATCATTGCAGAAACGGGTGCTGGACAACATGGTGTTGCAACAGCAACGGTTTGCGCACTGTTTAAGATGAAATGTACCATTTTTATGGGAGAAACAGATATTCAGCGCCAACAAATGAATGTTGAACGCATGAAATTACTCGGTGCTGAAGTTAGAAGTGTTCAAAAAGGTCGTGGGACTTTAAAAGATGCCATGAATGAAGCATTACGTGACTGGATTCGTCATGTGGATACAACCTATTACCTGTTGGGTACAGGTGCAGGCCCTCATCCATATCCCACCATGGTCAGAGAATTTCAGAAAATTATTGGTCTAGAAGCCAGAAACCAAATACTCCTCAAAGAAAATAAACTGCCTGATGCCTTAGTTGCTTGTGTCGGTGGGGGATCAAACGCATTAGGGTTGATGCATCCTTTTCTAGAGGACCTGAATGTCAAAATGTTTGGCGTTGAGGCAGGGGGAAAAGGAACACATACTGGTGAACATGCCGCCTCTATTTGCAAAGGTCAAGTTGGTGTGCTGCATGGCAATTTAACCTATTTATTACAAGATTCAGATGGGCAGATTTTAGAAGGGCATTCTATATCAGCCGGATTAGATTATCCTGGTATTGGCCCTGAGCATGGCATTCTGTTTGAAACAGGACGTGTGACATATACGGCTATAACCGATCAAGAAGCTGTAAATGCATTTCAGCTTTTAAGCCAACAGGAGGGCATTATTCCTGCGCTTGAGAGTTCTCATGCCATTGCGTATGCGATTCAACTTGCTCAAGAAATGCAGCCAGAACAGATCATTATTGTTAATTTAAGTGGCAGAGGCGACAAAGACTTAAACACGGTCAAAAAATATCTTGCAGGAGCTACAGCATGAACCGTCTAGATCAAAAATTAGAGCAATTGAAACTGGAAAATCGAAGCGGTCTGGTCTGTTATTTTACTGCTGGAGATCCTAATTTCGCAGAAAGTTGTCATCTGTTGAGCCAATTAGGTCAAGCTGGAGCTGACATTATTGAAGTTGGCATTCCATTTTCAGATCCAGTGGCAGATGGAGAGATCATTCAGGCAGCGCATCTTAGGGCTTTAGGTGCAGGTCAAACGGTAAAACAGACCATTGAGTTGGTAAAAGCAATCAGGCTGCATGATGACAAGACACCAATAATTTTCATGACTTATTTAAATCCGATTATGCAATATGGTTTTGAAAAACTTGTCGCCGAAACAGAAAATCTTATAGATGGAATATTGATTTTAGATGCTCCATATGGATATCGAGAAAACTTTGAAGTGCAGTTAAATGAAAAAAATATGCATTTAATTGCAATGACAGCGCCGACTACCCCAGTTGAAAGGTTAGAGCAAATTTCAGCGCGTGCGACAGGTTTTTTATATCATGTTGCAGAAAATGGTTTAACAGGGGGGGATTTCAATCTGCCTAATCTTGAGAAAAAGATTGCTGAAATTAAGCCTATTTTTAATATTCCTGTTGCAATTGGCTTTGGGATCAAAAATGAAAGCCACGTTAAAGCACTAGCCAATAAAGTAGATCTTATTGTTATCGGTTCAGCGCTTGTCGATACTTTTTTTAATAAGGGGGTGAATGCGACTTTAGAAAAAGTCACAGTTTTTTCACAGATACTGAGACAAAATAAAGAATAGTCAGGCACCTTTCATAAATCTTCTTTAAAACCATAATTGAATATAAAACAATATTTTATCTTGGCCTTCTCCCGTAAGGGAGATGGAACTTTTTATGTGGATTTTTTCTGAAAGTGATCACTTTTTAGAAATCACTCTTATCATACAGATGTGACATGCGTTTTTGCTTTGTTTCTAGATAATTCTTATTAAAGCTATTTAAGCCAACTTTTAAAGGAATACGTTCAACAACATTAATTCCCAAATCAGTTAAAGATTTAATTTTAAGCGGATTATTTGTAATGAGTTTTACATTCTTTATTTTTAAATAATCGAGCATAATGGTACACATATCATACTTGCGAGCATCCGCTGGCAGGTTTAATAATAAATTAGCATCAAGGGTATCATGTCCTTGGTCTTGAAGTGCGTAGGCTCGAATTTTATTGGTTAGTCCTATGCCACGGCCTTCTTGGCGTAAGTATAAAATGACACCTTGACCTGCATCATGAATCATTTTCATGGTTGAGTGTAATTGTGGACCACAATCACATTTGAGTGATCCAAAAGCATCTCCTGTTAAGCATTCTGAATGTATTCTGACCAGTACAGGTTGATGTGGAGCAGCATTCATCCCTTTAGCAAGAGCGATATGTTCTTCACCAGTACTTTGGTCTTGAAATGCTATAATTTCAAAATCGCCAAATGCAGTAGGTAACTTTGATTTGGAAACAAATTCTATAGCCACTGGACTATCCACCTATATCTTGATAATAGATAAAATACGCTGAATTAAACTTTCAATTTAATAATATTCATTAGACAGTGAATTTTATGTGAAACAGCTTTGTGGAATGCACCTATTCTTTTCGTATTGCGCTAATCATAATTCTCATATACATAAGCCTAAACAGTGAACATGCGTACACCGATGAGTCTACTTAAATTCAAGCATTTATCCATTTTGCTATATTAAATTGCTTTGATATCAATTTCCGCATTAAGAAAAAGAAACTGAAGTGCTGAATTTGATTCAGAATTTTGTCAAAGACATTTAAATCACGCAGGGATTGATTGTGCTTAATTTAGGTTGAACGGAATGTGGAAACACGCCTTCGGCATATGTGCAGGAGGCGTGTTTCTAGACTTTTGGCGTTAATTTTCAGAAAAAACTTAATTCGCTATGGTTGCTTTGGCTAAATAATTGGCCATCTCTTCTTGGGGTACCATGCCACCACCCGTGCCCCAAACAATATGATGGGCATTCTGTAATTGTTGCGCCGTGAAATGATGCATTGCCGCATATTCAGAATGTTTGCAAATGAGTACAGGTCCCAACATGCCTGCCAAAGCTGAAGGTTCGAGTTGCAGTGCTTCGGTTTGATTGAGCATCCCGAGCAATTGATACAGGGTTTGATCGTCCAAGGTATAAAGACCGTCCAATAAATGTTGCATGGCGCGACCGACAAAACCAGAAGCACGACCAACAGCGAGTCCATCTGCATCGGTGATGTTGTCGATCCCAATTTCTTGTACCGAAATTTGATCATGCAAGCCCGTGGCAATGCCCAATAACATGCAGGGAGAATGTGTTGGTTCGGCAAAAAAGCAATGAACATGATCACCAAATGCCATTTTTAAACCAAAAGCTACACCACCAGGACCACCACCGACACCACAAGGTAAGTAGACAAATAAAGGGTGTTCTTGATCGACTTGAATATCACGTTGTTGTAATTGCTGCTTTAAGCGTTCCCCTGCAACGGCATAACCTAAAAACAGGTTTTTAGAGTTCTCATCATCTATAAAATAGCAGTTTGGATTTATCCGTGCTGCTTTGCGTCCTGCTTCGACCGCAACCCCATAATCTTCTGCGTATTCAATTACCGTGACGCCATGTGCACGCAATTTATCTTTTTTCCATTGCCGAGCATCTGCCGACATATGCACAGTCACATTAAAACCCAATTGTGCACTGATGATGCCAATCGATAGCCCTAAATTTCCTGTTGACCCGACCGCAATACTGTACTGACTGAAAAACTTTTTAAATTCAGAGGCGTTTAATTTGGCATAGTCATCTTGAAGGGTGAGTAAGCCTGCATCCAGTGCTAACTTTTCAGCAAAATAGAGCACTTCATAAATACCTCCACGAGCTTTAATAGAACCAGAAATGGGTAAATGGCTGTCTTTTTTAAGCCACAGCGTTCCCTCAATTTTTTGTCTGTATTGTGCTTCTAATTGTTGTTGCATCTTTGGAATTGATACCAGTTCAGATTCAATAATGCCATGACTTAGCGCCGTTTCTGGAAATGCCGTCATTAGATAGGGCGCAAAGCGAGCTAAACGGTCACGTGCATCATGAATATCTGCCTGATTAAGTCCAACATAAGGCAATCCTTCTTCTAGTGTTGTGAAATCAGGATTAAACCAAATGGTTTCTTTCAGTTCGATCAATGTTTTAACGATGGGGTATTGTTGAGTGAGTTGCTGGATCTGTTGAGGATTCATGTGATGGCTCATATAGGTTTTGCAGGCTAAAAACAGAAATATTTAGTGGCAAGACAACGACTGTGAGCTTATTTCAATGCATTTACGATACTGGGTCAAATGATGATATTTGATTTATGCGTGAAAATAATTCATCTGTAATGCGCCTTAGTGCTGAATAAAACATGTTTAGATGAATTGATTTTAAGTCAAAGCGTATGCTTAATTTCAATATCAAGATGAGAGCCATGAATAGAGATCAAACAAATGAGTATGTCCTATAACAACCTAACAGGCTTTCAGTTATCCAAACTTTATACTTTTGAAGTTGCTGCAAGACACGAATCATTTGCTATGGCAGCCGCTGAGTTATGTTTGACACCGAGTGCTGTCAGCCATCAAATCAATCTGCTTGAAAAAGAACTCAATATTCAATTATTTGAACGCTTACATCGTAAGGTGGTCTTGAGTCATGCAGGGCACAGATTACTGGCGGCTTTACAATTATCTTTTGATCATTTAAGTACTGAAATAAAAGCAATTCAAAATCAGGCTTTGGTGGGTTCTCTTACCATTTATGCACGGCCTTCTATTACCCAATGTTGGCTGATTCCTAAATTGCAGGATTTTATTCAGCAATATCCATTAATTGAACTGTCAATTTTAACAGGCAATGAGATGGTGAATTTTCAACGCACAGGCATTGATGTAGCCCTGTATTTTGGCCATCAACCATCCCAACATTTGCATTATGATTACTTGATGGATGAACAAATTGTTCCTGTATGTAGCCCGCAATATGCTGAAAAGATGAATTTAATTGGGAAATTACAACAGTTACAGCATTGTACGTTATTGCATGATAGCCAAGCATGGAACAATGAGACTGGTATGGATGAATGGCAGAGCTGGGCGACTCATTTTTCTGTGGAATTGGGTTTATCGAAGGGGATGCTGTTTGACCGTTCGGATTTGGCATTACTTGCCGCAAAACAACATTTGGGCATTTGTCTGGGGCGAAAAAGATTAGTGCAACAAGACCTTGAAAGTAGGGCATTGATCATGCCATTTTCTGAAATGTTTTTAGCTTGTGAGCAGCATTACTACACCATTTCTGGAAAAAATCCACGATTACCGAAAGTTGATGCTTTTATTCGATGGTTAAAAGTTCAAACCTAATTTTTGAATAACTGAATGTGGTTGAAGTGGAATAATGATATAAACATAAAAAGCCTGAATTAGATTGAATATTCTGTTCATCAGTAGGTTGTAAAATATCTTAGGGATTGGAGAGGTTTAAGAAAAAAGTTAAATATATATTTTTGATTTTTATTTATATTCAATATTTTTTCAGTTAAATGTTTAGCACATTTTCATTCACGAAATCATGCACCTATAGCGTAAATAATGCTGCATAATTTTCTTTCCATATTGTCAATTTATGTCATAAAGTGCCATAAAATTCAGCTTAGCGCTGGTCAAAAATGCTAAATTTTTATACTATACGGCAAACTTTATAATTACGACATTCACTTTATATTTATTAAAACATTATGTTGAATCATATTTATGCTGCTTTAGAACAGCTGGGATTCACTACACAAAAACGTGTATTGCATATCCAGTTTGCCAATGTGTTGCTGAATCAGCAGGTCTATTTACAGCGAATAGACGGGACGCATGGCTTAAATCAAGGCTTAACCGCCAGTTTAATTTGCTTGTCGACACATGCATTTATTCCGCTAAAACAGTTTATTGGCTGTCAGGTTGCTATCGACCAAGTGACTGACTCAGGACAACTGAGCCGTATCACAGGCATCATCACCCAAGCTCAAGCTGGAGCAAGCGATGGTGCACTGACCTTGTATCGCCTCACACTTGAAGACCCGACCACATTATGGAAACAACGCCGTAACAGTCGTGTGTTTATGAATAAAAGTGTGGTAGATGTGGTCAACATACTGTTCCAAGAGTGGCAACAAAAAAGTCCGCTATTTGCGGCAAGCCTGAGCCTTGATTTAGCAGGGCTGAGTCGAGAGTACGATGTTCGACCTTTCATCATGCAAAGCAATGAAAGTGATTATGATTTTTTAACGCGTCTACTCAGAAGTGAAGGGATTAATTGGCTGATTGATGAAGCACAAACACTACTTGCCCAAATTCACCAACCTATTCAAGCACAAAAGCTACGCTTAATTGATGATAACCAGCACTACCAAGCCCTGCCACGACGTCTTATCCGCTTTCATCAGAGCAGTGCTGTTCAAGCTGTAGATAGCATTACCCATTGGCAGGCACAACGCCAGTTACAGCCCACAGCAGTGCATGTTCAGCGCTGGCAAGCTGATGCACTGACACAGGATGATGGTGCAGGCAGCGTGCAAAGCAAACATCAGCAGAGTGAGCAATATGATGTTGCGAGTTTAGGGCTAGAGCAAGCATGGCATTTTTCACCCGCATGGATGCAAGACCTGAATGGGGAGGATGGTGCAACAGCATCGGGCAATCCGCAACTGGAACAATTTAACCAACAGCTATCGGACTATTACAATGCACAAGCCAAGCATTTCTGTGCACAGTCTACGGTGCGAGATGCTCATGTGGGTTACTGGTTTGAACTGCAAGATCATCCTGAAATTAATCAACACAGCGGTGCAGACAAAGAATTTCTCATTACCGAAAAAACCTTTTATAGCCAAAATAACCTACCTAAAGATTTAAACCAACAACTAGAGCAACTTCTCCAACACAGTCATTGGCAATTCACGTCTACACTGAGCAGCATTGCAAGTGAACAACGCCAAGGCAATCTGCTGAGCTTACAACGTCGACATATTAAAACTGTACCCGCTTATCATCCCGAGCAGCATCGCCCACCTGCACACCCGCAACGTGCTCAGGTGGTTGGAGCGAATGGTGAGGAAATCCATGTCGATGAATGGGGACGCATCAAAGTCCGCTTCTTATTCACAAGAAATGAAGATCATACACATGATGGCGGTGCGGGCAGCAATGATAACGATACGGACTCTGCTTGGGTGGATGTATTGACCCCATGGGCAGGTGAAGGCTACGGGGCACGTTTCTTGCCGCGTATAGGGGAAATTGTAGTCATTGACTTCTTTCAAGGAGACATAGATCGTCCTTTTGTGGTGGGACGTCTTCATGAAGCACAGCGTTCTCCTACAAAATTCGATAATGCAGGACAACTGCCTGATACCAAAAAACTGGCAGGCATTAAATCTAAAGAATATCAGGGAGAGGGCTTTAACCAATTACGCTTTGACGATACGACTGGACAAATTAGTGCACAGTTACAAAGTAGCCATGCGGCCAGTCAACTCAACTTAGGTAAACTGAGTCATCCCAAAGCCACCGAAGAAAGTGAAGACCGTGGAGAAGGCTTTGAACTCCGTACTGACCAATGGGGAGCAGTACGTGCAGGAGAAGGATTACTTCTTTCCACATATAAACAAGATCAGGCTCAGGGCGAACATCTGGATGCACAAGTTGCCAAACAACAATTTGAAAGCAACCAGAATAATGCCAAAGCCCTTAGTGAAGTTGCCAAAAACCAGCAAACTGATGAAATAGAATCGATTGAACAACTCAAAGAATTTGCAGATCAAATCCAAGAACAGATTGCAAAATTTGAAAAGGCGCTATTACTTTTAAACTCGCCAGATGGGATTGGTTTAAGCACCAATGCAGACATTCATGTTTCGGCTGATGGGCAAATTAACCAATTTGCAGGCGACAGCATCAATTTCACTACTCAAAAAAATCTGATTACACATGTCAGTGGTAAAGCCAGTTTATTTGCAGCACAGGGCGGCATTAAGCAAGTCGCTGCCAAAGGTAAGTTTGAAATGCAGGCTCAAAGCGATGCCTTGAGTATTTTAGCCAAACAAAACATTCAGATTGTTTCTACAGAAGACCGCATTGAAATTACCAGTCCTAAAGAGATTGTGATTACCGCAGGCGGTTCGCAACTTAAAATAGATGGTTCGGGTATTTTTCCAACCACCAGTGGCAAGTTTGAGGTGAAGGCGGGACAGCATGTGTTTACATCAGGGGCAAATGTTAATAGCAATGCACCACAGTTGCCAAAGTCGAAATCGCTTAAAGGTGCTTTAGAGTTATTGAGAACTTATGGTGGTGACAATTTCTTTAAACAGAATAGCTATAAGGTCATTGATTCACTTGGTAAGCAGCTTATAGGTAAGCTCGATGCAAATGGTTTTGCTAAAGTAACAGGAATTGCCCCAGGTGCAGCTAAAGTTATTTTTGAGAAAGATGAGACTAGTGCATGGGCACCAAGTAGTGATTTTAAACGTGATTATACTTGGGCAGAACCTGTAGAAAAAGTTGCAGCGTCGTTAAGTAGTGCATTAGGACAGAACATGAAACAACAACTGACCAGCAGTTTACTTTCGATGGATAAAAATAGTCTTAAAAACATAGGAAAAAATACCTTAAATGATTTAGCTGAGCAGACAGTTG
Source organism: Acinetobacter sp. AM (assembly GCF_003105055.1). Taxonomy (NCBI): domain Bacteria; kingdom Pseudomonadati; phylum Pseudomonadota; class Gammaproteobacteria; order Moraxellales; family Moraxellaceae; genus Acinetobacter; species Acinetobacter sp. AM. The sequence goes on from NZ_QETG01000009.1 coordinate 25,260, forward strand.
GACAAATCAAGGATCAAGTCAGCAATACCGCTTTAAATGCCGTTTCAAAGCAACTGAACGTTAATATTTCTCCAGATCAAATGAAAAGTTTGGTACAGATTGCCATGAATCCGAACCAGTCAGTTGACATGATCAAAGCACAGAGTGTGGGCTTTGTAAAAGATCAAGCGACTACAAAATTGTCGAAGGCTACCAAAATGGATTCGATTCTTCAGCAAGGTATCGTTGATCGTTTTCATAGTAAGAACGATGGTTAGGACAGATTTGAATTAACGCGCAGCAATTTAAAAAATAGATGTATTGAAAAAATAAATTAAGGGTTTGAGATAGATGGCTACGGAAAAAACACAACAGGCAACAGATAAAAAAGCATCGAAGGTTGAACTTGCTATTTTTAATTTAGATAGCGTAAACACGGTGACTGACCTGCAAGTGATTGCCAAGCAAATCCAGCTTTATTTACAGGTATGTGGTAATACCAGTTTAGAACAATTACAAGGTAGCGCGAATACTGCAACGGTAGCCAATATTTTTGCTTTAACAGGTAGTGTACTGGATTTAATTTTATACGCGACAGATAGTAAAACGGAGGAAGCTGCGGTACAACAGGGGGCATTGCTTGCTGCAAATTTAATAGGTCTATTTGCAGAACCAAGCAATGAAGCACATGCGCGGATGGCATTACGTCCGATGTTTGGTCTAATGTCGCAATGTTTATATCCTGAAAATGGAAAAATTAAAGACGCGGATATTAAACGTTTGGGGCTGCATCTGAATGCGATGGTCGCAGGTGATTTAGAGAAATTCTTGCAAGAAACACAAGCCAAATTAACGGCTTTATTATCGCAAGCAACAGTTTTAGGAAGTAGTATTCTTAAAAGCTTGTCAGTACCTACTACACCAATAAGCACAAGTATGACTGCAATCTCAGCAGGTGCGACAGCAGAGAAAAGAGATCCGACATTAAAATTCAGTAATTGGGCTGCGCCTCTTATTGATTTAATTGCTCAGCCAAGTCAGGCGGACTTAACACCTAAGCTTCAGCCAAATATTCAAACACGCTTACAGCAAAAAGCAACACAAGCAATTGCCACATTAAGCCAGACATTGCAGCAACAAGCCAATCCAGGGCAGAAATACAGCTTGGCCTGGTTATTACAACAAACTTTAACTGCGATTCAGGCAAGCGAAAATAAAGGCAATGCCAGTGTGCCGATTAGCCAGACGGGAGAATATGAGCGCCATACCAAAGGTGATACCTTGGAGTTTGTTAGTTTACAGGCCGATGCGTTAAATGCACCGCCTTGTGAGGGTAATGGTTCAGACACTGGCAAGAGTATCAGTTATTCAATTGGCGCAGAGCGGGTTCAGCATGCCGATTTCTATTTACCGAAAATCGGTTTTGTATTTAGTCGTCAATATAACTCGCAAATGGATGAGTTTGATCGAGGGATAATTGGTGCTCGTTGGATGATGCCATTTTCCAATGTGATTCTGCCAAAGCAACAAGGTTATATCTTTATTGATGCGAAAGGGCGTAAACATACATTACCGTCTACGATTTTGCAGCAGGCGTATACTGTTCCTTATGAAGGAATGACGGTGCATCCAATTGAAAATGGTGATTTGCTATTAGATTTTGGTGGTGAATGGAGTTTCCATTTTCATCAATTTAGTCTTGGTCAGCCCTATCATTTAATTCAACAATTCAATGAAATCACCAACGAAAAAATTAGCCTAAGTTATCTTTTGGCAGATGGAGTTGCTTATCTTCAAGCCATGGATTTCCAATTTAAACAGGCACAGCATCAACTAAAATTTGCCTTTAATGAGCAAGTTAAGATTATTGCTGTATTTGTGGATGATCAAATTGAGCCTTGGGCACGCTATCACTATGATGTACAAGGCAACTTGACTACAGCTTTCGATCAAAATGGGCATGTACGTCAATACGAATATAATCAGGTGCATCAGTTAACGCGCTATACTGATCGTACTGGCCGTGGGCAAAATGTTCGTTATGAATCGATTTTGCCAAATGCCAAAGCTATCGAAGAATGGGCGGATGATGGCAGTTTTCATACCAAACTAAAATGGCATCCGCGTTTACGCCAAGTCGCAGTTTACGATGCTTATGATAATCCGACCTATTATTATTTTGATCTGGATGGTTTTACCTATCGTACCCGTTTAGGTGATGGACGAGAGTCTTGGTATTCTCGTGACGGTGAAAAACGCATTACCCGACAAATTGATTTTGAAGGTCGAGAAACTCAACAAGAATATAATGATCAGGGACAACTGGCGAAAATTGTACAGCCGAATGGTGGAGTGATTCGGTTTGCTTATGATAAACAAGGCAATTTAACCGAGACCAAAGATCCAGAAGGCAATATCTGGAAACGTGAATATGATGCACAGGGCAACGTCAGTAAAGAGATTAATCCTTTAGGTCATGTTACCCAATATAAATACAATAACAATAATCAAGTTGTGGAAGTAATTGATGCCAAAGGAGGCATCAAAAAAATCCAGTACAATGATCAAGGACAAATGCTGTCTTATACCGATTGCTCAGGTAAAAGCAGTACATGGGAATATGATGAAGAGAGTGATCTGAGTGCCCAGCAAGCGGCGAATGAGCAGAAAGTTCAATATCTTTATAGCACACGAGGCAAAGACAAAGGTCAGCTTCAAGCTATTGTTTATCCAGATGGATTAAAAGAGCTATTTGAGCATGATCAAGAAGGACGTCTGCTTAAACACACGGACACCAACGGCTTAACCACTCAATATCAATACAATACTGTCGGCTTACTAGAACAGCGGATTGATGCCAATCAGCACCGTGTGGGTTATCAATGGGATAAACAAGGCCGTCTTCAAAAGCTCATCAATCAGAATCAGGCTGAATACCAGTTTGGTTATAACAAATTTGGCCAATTAGTTCGAGAACAAGCATTTGATGGTGAAGAAAAGCACTATAGCTATAGTGAAAATGGTCTATTGTTCCAGATTCGCCAACCCAATATTCTGACTGAATTTAGCTATTATGACGATGGGCAGATTGCTTCTAAAACATATACGCATCTACATACTCATCAAAGCCAGACAGAGTACTTTGAATATAACTTAAATCAACAATTAAGCTCAGCCAGTAATGCAGAAAGTCAGGTTCAATTATATCGTAATCAGCTTGGACAATTGGTGCGTGAACATCAGCATTATAAGATGTTGAATCTAACTGCTGTACTGCGTTATGAATATGATGAATTAGGTAATCTGGTCAAAACTGTTCGTCCAGATGGGCAGGAACAGACGAATCTAAGCTATGGTTCAGGGCACATCTACGGGATTGCTTTTAACCGACAGGATGTTGTTTCTTTCCAGCGTGATGATTTGCATCGTGAAACGGTACGTTTTCTGGCAAATGGTTTGGTGCAAACCAAGCATTATAATGATGTCGGATTACTGATTTCTCAACAGATTGAGCATGAGCAAGAAACCTCAGATTATTTACGTTATCAAGCACATAGACATTATCAATATGATAAAAACTATTTGCTCACCCAAGTTGAAGACAGTCGTTTAGGACAACTCAATTATCAATATGATCCGATTGGACGTTTGATTTCAACCCAGAGTCAGCATAAAAACGAAAGTTTTAAGTTTGATCCAGCCGGAAATCTGGTTGATCCAATGAATCAGACAACACATGTCAAAAATAATTTAATCAAACAGTATCAAGGCAAGCATTATCAATATGATGTACAAGGTAATGTGATTGAAACCACGCAAAATGGCAAAACCTTAAAGCTGACTTGGGATAATCATAATCGTTTGATCCAAAGTAACTTAAATGGGCATGTAACTTACTATGGCTATGATGTCTTTGGACGTCGTTTATATAAGAAATCATCAAACCAAGACTTAACCTTATTTGGTTGGGATGGTGATTTGATGATTTGGGAATCAAGCCAAAATTCGAACAATCCTGAGAAGAGCTATACCAAACATTACGTTTATGAGCCTGATAGCTTTGTGCCGTTAATGCAGGCAGGTTATCAAGGTTTTATTGAACTAATTGAAACCCCCGATTATAGCAAATACCTCAACAAGCCTTATTCTATTTATAAAGACCCGATCTGGAGCACAGATACACGTAAAAACCGTGTGGCTTTAGAGCAAACTGTTTTTTATCATTGTGATCAGGTGGGAACACCACAAACATTGAGTAATACAGCAGGTGAATGTGTTTGGGAAATTACTCAGGATACGTGGGGGACTGCACTCGAGATTCAAATGCTAAATAAAGACAATCCATTTGAACAGAGTAATCTCAGATTCCAAGGCCAGTATTACGATAATGAAACTGGATTGCATTATAACCGTTATCGTTATTATGAGCCGTATAGTGTAAGGTATATAAGTAAAGATCCGATAGGATTAGAGGGTGGAATAAATACATCTGCTTATGTAAATAATCCGAATCAATGGATTGATCCAAACGGATTAAATGGAATGAATTTTGGTGAGATGTTTGGTGTTCCTGCAAGCGCTCAATCAGGTTTGGCGTATCAAGGAAGAAAAAATTTTGATTGTTATGCTGAAACAGGAGAATTATGCAAGTTAAAAACAGCGCCACTTTTTGATTATATAGCATGTAGTGGAGGAGGATTAGGAATAGGAGTTGGATTTGTAAAAAATCAATGGACTGGAGAATATTATATTAGTGGTTCTAAGGATTCACTTTTAATTCCTGTAGCTAAATCTGTTGCTCAAAATAAGCAGTTTAGTGCTAAAGATTTGGCGGGAGCTAGTTGTGTAGGCGGTAATATTCATAATATTCCAAGTTATTCGAAATCAAAGATGACTATGGGTGAAATTACAAATGAATTTGTAAGTGGGGCTTCAGTTTCTGTTGGTGGCGGAGCTTATGGGGCTGTAGCTAATTTAGTCGCTCCATTAGTAAGTAAAAATAGTCCTGTTAGAGGAGCTTGGGCTTCCGAATTAGGTGTTGGCACGCCAGGCTTTAATATTGGTGTAAGTGGCACGGTTAGTGTTGATACAATTTTAGATGCTGTTAAACCTAGTAGTAAAACTAAATAGAGTAGAGTAATTGTAATGGCTATTATAGTGAGAAGTTCCATTTTAAAATTTATATTTTATATTTTAATGATTTTCGGATGTGTTGCCTGTGATTTGGGAAATAAAAATGAAGTTAAAAAAATTAGAAATGATAAGATAATAATAAAGAGATTTGAACGTGATGCTATTTTTGTTTTTGGTGATCGTATCATAGATAAGCATTCATTTTCTTCATATAATGCAGATCGATTAATTTTTCAAATTAAGGGAGGTGATAGTGATATTGATTTTTTAAATAATATTAATAGTAGTCTTAGTGAAAAAGGTTGGTTTTATAAAGAAAAATACAAAGAATCATATATTTATTGTGATAAGGAAATGAATCAATTAGAACTTGTACCACCTGTGAATTTGGATTCATATGGTAGTATTGGTGAAGGGCAGTCCTTAAATCAATTGGTTGGATATTGGAATATAGGTTTTATTCATTCAAGACATAAACGTTATGTTTGTAATATTTCTAGTTAAAATAATTTTATTTTCACTAAAGTAGGGGGCTGGTATTATATAATATTTTTTGCACAAATATTTAAAAATTAAGATTTCCCCTATCTACTCAAGTTGAAGTTTTAACTCTGGTACGAGGTCTGCCTAAATCCGTAAATTTAATAAATACTGCCACAAGGGCATGAATCTTTTCGTTGAGTTTTGGGATCAAACCAAATGGCAATATTTTCACGATTAATGAGAACTCAGTTGATGAAGACCAATTTAGAGTACGGCAAATTTCAGGTGTAGGCTTGTTCATTTGAAAGTTATATTGTGGAATAAGCCTTTAGAGATAGGTTTGTGCAACAAAACCGTTTTGTAATATAAGGTATCCATGATATTGACTTTGTCTTATTGTGGTTAAAAAATAGACTTGATAAGAATGATAATCTTGAGTTTCATTCCATTTTTAAAAGCTATGGCAGGTGTAGTGTAGAACGGAAGTTTTTATTACACACCTAACCTCAAAATCGGAGGATATGCCATGAATTTCCTCAAGTTTTTAATAACTGCTGGATGTATTTCTTTATTGTCGCCCATGACTTTCGCTATGGATGATTACAACGGTTCTAGTATGGACATGGCAACGCATAGCTCGCATTCCGTCGATGATAAAAAAGCGATGATGAGTGCTATGAGTGCAGCACCAATGAATGTCAGTGCAGAAGCGACATTCATGGCAATGGATGCCAATGGAAAAATGCGTGTTTTGCGTAAAGGAAAAAATAACTTTACCTGCATGCCTGATAACCCTGCAACCCCTGGCCCAGATCCCATGTGTATGGACCCCGCTGCATTAGCATGGGCAGAAGCTTGGATTGGTCATAAAAAACCAGTAGAAGGTAAAATTGGTTTTATGTACATGCTTATGGGAGGGACTGACGCGAGCAATGTCGACCCTTATGCCACCAAACCAACCGCAAACAATCATTGGCTGCAAACAGGTCCGCATGTCATGATTGTAGGTGCATCGCAAAGTTTTTATGATATGTATCCGAAAAGCGCACAGCCTGATACCACAGTTCCTTATGTTATGTGGTCAGGAACCCCTTATCAACATCTCATGATTCCTGTGAAATAAGCGGATATAGCACTTATTTTTATCTCTTAAAATTGAAAAAGCCATGCCATTATCATGGCTTTTTCATGCTGAACACATAAGTACTATTCATTCAGTTACATTTTCTGGATTAAATGTCCAACATTTAGCTGTCTAAGTGGGGCTTAAGTTTGAGGATGTTTTAAATTAAGCCGCGCAACTCATTTGCCGTATGTCTCAACAACGGTAAAACTTGCTGAATTAAATACTCTTCACTGGTACGGTTGCTTTGCGACATACAATTAATGGCAGCAATGGTCTGACCTTGTGCATTTAACACGGGTACAGCAAGTGCAATAATCCCCAACTCATGTTCTTCTTTAGACAGGCAATAATCCGATAAAGCCACTTTCTCGAGTTCGGCATAGAATTGATTTTTATCGGTAATGGTGAGGGGGGTTAAACGTTTTAGTCCATATTTATTTACCCAAGCGTGTTGTGCTTCTGTAGATAAAGCCGCCAATAAAACTTTACCTGTCGAAGTCGCATGTGCAGGCAGGCGATTGCCTAAATGCATACCATAAGGATTGACGCGAAACTGGTCTTGTTGTGGTAGATAGCTTCGGGCAATAGGCACGACTTCATGTTCATCTAGAACCACCATGGAAAAGGTCAAGGACGTTTGCGCGCAGAGTAAATTCAGTAAAGATTGTGCTACTTTAGGCAGATGAGCCGAGCTTAAATACGCACTGGAAAAACGTAAGACTCGTGGGGTTAACCAAAAATAATGTTCATCACTCTCTAGATAACCTAAAAATTTTAAAGTTTTTAAATGGCGTCGTGTAGCAGTCCGGCTGATGCCAGTGCGCTCAGCCACTTGGGTCACGTTCAGGCGCTGCCGATCGACCCCGAACGCTTCTAAAATATGTAAGCCTTTGGCCAATCCTGCAATGTAGTCCGCCTGCGGAATGACTTCTTGGGACAGCGGATGCAACATATGATCTTGTTCAGTTTTCATGCTGCTTTTTCCAAATATTGATATGGTTTTGTCCGATAGACGGACAACTCTAATGATATACGGTCAATTTCAATATGGCGATATAGCTCAAAAAAACATCCCAGCGTAATCTGAAACAAGGAAAGAACAAGGATGAACAGCATGGAAATTGTAAAAACCAAAGTGGCAATTATTGGTTCAGGTCCCGCAGGGTTACTACTCGGGCAGTTGCTCTATAAAGCAGGAATTGATCACATTATTATTGAACAGCGTAGCGCTGACTATGTGTCATCGCGTATCCGTGCAGGAATTTTGGAACAGGTTTCGGTGGACTTGTTGACAGAAGCAGGTGTCGATCAAAATCTTAAAGCGCATGGTTTGCCACACTCAGGTATTGAAATTCTGACTCAAGGACAAAAGCATCGATTGGATTTAGCTGCACTGACAGGCGGTAAGCAAGTGACCGTGTATGGTCAGACCGAAGTCACTAAAGACTTAATGCATGCTCGTGAGCAAGCAGGTTTGAGCTCATATTATGAAGCACACAATGTGCAGATTGATGATTTTTATACGCAGCCGAAAGTGACTTTTGAATATCAAAACCAGTCGTATCAAATTGAGTGTGATTTTATTGCAGGTTGTGATGGTTTTCATGGCGTGTGCCGTGCCAGTGTGCCTGAAGATAAAATTAAAACCTTTGAAAAAGTCTATCCTTTTGGCTGGTTAGGCGTATTGGCAGATGTACCCCCAGTCGCAGATGAACTGATTTATGTGCAGTCAGAGCGTGGTTTTGCTTTGTGCAGTATGCGTTCAGAAACCCGTAGCCGTTACTATTTACAGGTTCCATTGACCGATCATGTTGATAATTGGTCAGATGAACAGTTTTGGGATGAATTGAAAAATCGTCTAGACCCTGAAAGTCGAGAAAAATTAATCACAGGTCCATCGATTGAGAAAAGCATTGCACCACTGCGTAGCTTCGTAACTGAACCGATGCGTTTTGGCAAACTGTTTTTGGCAGGCGATGCCGCACATATTGTGCCTCCGACAGGCGCGAAAGGTTTGAATTTGGCGGCTTCAGACATTGCCTATTTATCTAGTGCCTTGATTGAGTATTATCAAAATGGCTCAGAGCAAGGTATTGATGAATATTCGGAAAAATGTTTGCAGCGTGTATGGAAAGCGGAACGCTTTTCTTGGTGGATGACCCATTTATTGCATCGTTTTGAAACCGAAAGCGAGTTTGATCATAAGATTAAACAGGCTGAATTAAGCTATATCCTCGGTTCATTGGCTGGGCAAACCACACTGGCCGAAAACTATGTCGGTTTACCCTATGAAATTAAGTATTTAAGTGAATTTCAGCAAGCCAGTTAAACCGTTTTTCTATTCTTAGATTCTAAAAAGAGAGCACAATGCTCTCTTTTTTATTTTTACACAATGGCATTGAGTTTAACCATCCTGAGGGTGTAGTGGGGTTGTAAGCGTTAGTTGGTAAAATGCGGCATCTAACCAACGCCCAAATTTAAACCCTGCCTGTTGAATCGTACCTGAATGGGTAAAACCGAGCTTTTGGTGTAATCGAATGCTGGCAGCATTCTCGGCATCGATACAGCCCACCATGACGTGCAATTGTTGCTGTTGTGCTTTTTCAATGAGTGTCTGCATCAGGATTTTACTCAGCCCACAACCACGATGCTCATGGTGAATGTACACACTGTGCTCAACCGTATATTTATAGGCAGGAAAGGCTCTAAAGCTTCCCCATGTCGCAAAGCCGAGTAATTTCCCAGTTGGGTTGATAATGCCGAATACAGGAAAATGCTGCTCTCGTTTGCTAGCAAACCAGATTTGCATACTTTGCAGTGTGCGTGGCTGATAGTCATATAGGGCAGTGGAATTTAGTATCGCCTCATTCAGAATCTCTAAAATAGCAACTGCATGCTCGGTTTCATTACATTCAATCAGTTTAAACTCGGTTAAAGAGGCTTCACTTTGTGACATCACAGGTTCCAAGCAGGTGTAAGGCGCATATTGTATGGGATTTTTCTATCTTCAATCGCTAAAACTTAACGATAAGGTTCTGCATTTAGATTGCTAAAAATAATCGGATGTTCTAAATGAATGGTAAGGTCAATCGCCCTGATTGAGTTGATCAGGTTGCGCTCCCAATTGAATATCAAGTTTCCCATCAATGACTCAAATTTGTTGTTGAATGGTGACATCACGTTGAAGTAGATCATAGGTGATACGCCTCTGTGCGGAAAAAGCACTTCAACCAGTTGTGTTGATGATGTCCAACCCTGTGATGTTAAACTACTGCGAATATAAGCTGACTCTGGATCTTGCCAAACGGTTTAGTATATGAGAAGTAGTTTCATCTATTCGATTTATTGCATGCATAATGATGCCAAATAAATATTCTGCAATTCGCAGCGTTAAGATCGTGAATTGATTTATATCAAACATTTTCAGTGCAAAACATAAAAAAGCGAAAGGAGAACCTTTCGCTAGCATGGATTGCTCGAGGTGAAGTGATTATGCATGTTCAGCTTCTTTTTCCACTTGAATACTGTCACGATAATATTGGCAGCCTTTGTATAGTAAGAATGTACCAAGTACGCCTGCTACAGCATTCACAATCGAAATTGAATTGCCTACCATCACAGTATTTTGGAAATATTTGTCTGTAATTAAAGCAACTGCGGTGGTGCCAATGCCTAAAGCAATTAAATTAGAAACCAGCAGAAATTTGGCAGACACTTGAGCACGTAATTGGTTTGGCGTGAGCATTTGGGTGGCTGCCGCTGACGCTGGAATTGGAAAAGTCGAGAAGAACATCGCAACAAAAATCAGGGCAAATGAGAGGTACATATTATCCACTTGGGTGAATAAAACACTTGGAATAATCAGGGCTGCACAGCCGATCATACCGCTACGAATCGCTGCATCGCTATAACCACGTTTAGAGAACCAGTCGATGAGCCAACCGCAGAATAATGCACCAGAAGTATTGGCAATCAAAATAATCGTGCCAAGGATATAACCTGTTTGGCTGGCATCTAAACCGTGATTACGCATATAGAAGGCTGGTGCCCAACCAAGTAATGCGTACAGCATCATGGTGTAAAAAGAGAAGCCGATAAAATGACAGAAGAAAGTCTTTTTATGGGTTTTAATAAAGGCAATCGAATTTTTGAAAGAAGCTTTTAGCACTTGACCATCTTGACCAATTTTCAAACCCTTACGCTCAGGCTCACGTACCGTCAAAATCATCAATAAAGCCAATAATACCCCAGGCAAACCAACAATCATAAAGGTCAGTTGCCAAGTTTTAATTTCACCAATCAAGGGTAGTGTCACCAAGTTTACATTCTTGAGTAAACCAATCACATAACCCCCAATCAGGAAGGCAAGCCCCGAACCGATGAATGCGCCAATTGCATAAAGACCTAAGGCACGCCCCAGTTTTTCCTTTGGAAATAAGTCGGCAACAATGGAATAGAAGGCAGGAGAAAGTGCTGCTTCACCCGCGCCCACACCAAGGCGTGACAAGAACATTTGCAGAAAATTCTTGCTTAGACCGCAAGCCGCCGTAGCAAAACTCCAAAAGGCAATCCCAATCGCAATAATTTTAATCCGTGATTTTTTGTCGGCAAGGGCTGCAATCGGTACACCCATAACAGCATAGAACAATGAAAAAGCCAGACCTTGCAATAAGCTGAATTGGGTATCGCTCAGCATCAGGTCATGTTTAATTGGTTCAATCATCAAGGATAAAATTTGACGATCTACAAAGGAAAGAATGTAGGCCACCATACAAATGACCACCACATACCAATGGTAGGCGCTACTAGGAGTTTGCACCGTTTCATCATGCGTAGGTGAATGTTCTGGAACTGGGTTGTGTTCAAAATTTTGTGCTTCTGGTTGAATCGTCCTTTCAACCAGTTCTATATCGATGGATTTATCGTTCATCATGCAACTTCCTGTGCTGACTGTTTGAGGTTATTTGATACTTCTATATTTATTTTTGTTTTTATTATGTATCGTCTTATTTTTAATCTACGGCTTAAATCAGGTGGGGTCAATCACTTTGTGATAAAAAGATACATTTATTTTTTATTATAAAAAAAAGAGAATCATATGATTCTCTTTTGTTATACGTCAGACTTAGGCCACCCGTTCAACCAAGGTCAAAATGTCATAGGTTGCCACCAATTCATTACGTTGGTTTTTGACTTTAATGTCCCAAACCACCACACCATGCGGTTTTTGCTCTGGATCGCGTAGTGGTTTTGGGGTTTTTTGCTTACAGGTCAATTCGACTTGAATGGTATCGCCGATTTTCACTGGCTCGACAAAACGTAGGTTATCCATACCATAATTGGCAATGACTGGACCTGCTGCGGCATCTACAAACAGACCTGCTGCTGCGGACACAATGAAGTAGCCATGTGCCACGCGATCACCAAACAAGGAGTCCGCAGCAGCAATCTTATCCATGTGTGCATAGAAGTGGTCGCCACTTAGGCAGGCAAAATTCACAATGTCTGCTTCGGTCACGGTACGACGTGCCGTGAGTAAACGTTCACCCACGCGGAGTTCATCAAAGTCTTTTTTGAACGGATGTACGCGGTCTTCAAACACTTGTGCACCTGCTGTCCAGCTATGACCGACTTGAGTCATGGCATTTGGTGAACCTTGCAAAGCGGTACGTTGCATATAATGTTTTACGGCACGTAAACCACCGAGTTCTTCACCGCCACCCGCACGTCCCGGGCCGCCATGCACCAAGTATGGAAGTGGCGAACCATGTCCTGTACTTTCTTTCGCGCTCTCCGCATCCAGAATGTGTACACGACCATGCCATGGGGCAATTTTGGTAATTAAAGCTTCAATATTTTCATCAACATTACGCACCACGGAAGCCACCAAGCTGCCTTCACCACGCGCCACCAAATCTGCCAATTCGGCTAGATTTTGGTAGGGCATGAGGGTTGAAACTGGACCAAACGCTTCTACTTCATGAATATATTGGGCTTGAGTCGGTTGTTCACACAGCAATAAAGTTGGTGGGTAAAATGCACCTTTTTCAGGATTTTTAGCTTGTATCTCGAAGTCTTGGCGTAAGTGGCTACCCAATACCACTTTGGCATCTTGGCTCAGTTGTTCCACTTTTTCAGCGACACTGAACTTTTGTTTCACACTCGCCAAAGCGCCCATAGTCACGCCCTCAATTTCAGGGTCGCCCACCACGACTTTTTGTAGCTTAGCCACTAAACGCGTTTGTACAGTTTCGAGCAAAGCTGCGGGAACAAAGGCTCGACGGATCGCCGTACATTTTTGTCCTGCTTTGGTGGTCATTTCACGGAACACTTCACGCACAAATAAATCAATGGTTTCGTCGTTGGCGTGTTCAGTCAAAATCGCACTGTTAACCGAATCCGCTTCCATACAGAATGGAATTGAGTATTGGTTTAAGTGTGGATTTGCACGCAGGCTTTGACCTGTTGCTGCTGAACCTGTAAATGTAACGGTATCTTGCGGATTTAACAGTTCAATTAAATCATAAATTTGACCACAGATGAGTTGCAGTGAACCTGCGGGTAGGAAGCCACTTGCCAAGATGTCTTTGACCACCGCATGGGTAAGTTCAGCACCTTCGGTTGCAGGTTTCACAATACATGGCACACCCGCTAAAAGCGTTGGGGCAATTTTTTCTAACATACCCCAGATTGGAAAGTTGAAGGCATCAATATGTAATGCCACACCCGCTTTAGAGGTCAGAATATGTTTAGCACCAAAATTACCGTGTTTAGACAATGGAATCCATGCATCTTCAACCAGTGCCGTTTCATCACTCAGTTCACGACGTACAAGGCTCGAGTAGGCAAATAAAGTTCCAATGCCGCCTTCGACATCAATCCACGCATCTTTACGGGTACAACCTGTTGCCTTAGCCAGTTCGTAATAGTGTTCTTTACGCTCTAATAAATATTGAGCGACTTGCTTTAAGGCATTGGCACGTTGATGGAACGTCCATGTGGCAATTTCTGCCCCTTGCTTTTTTGCATAATTCACAATGGCTTTGGTGTTAATGCCATGGCTACTCACTTGATAAATCGCTTCGCCTGTAATGGCATGATAAACCGTACGTAATTCCGCCTGAGAAGAATATTCCTGTCCATATACCAAAGAACTTAAGGTTTTAAGGGGCTGGGCATGGTGCGCTTCAGTTGTATCGTGTTGCTCCATTGAGTTGTTGTCTAACTCTAGCATGGTAAAACTCCTTTTATGATACGTTTTTAACTGTATTTTAGTTTTGATGTTTCATAATTTGGTATTAAAACGTCTGAAAGTCAATCGTAATTCGTATGTAAAAAAATCAAACTAAAATTTAATTTTAACTAAATTTATTAAAAACAATACCTTAAATGCAAGTGTAAAATTTAATTAAATGATACCTTAAAATTGATATTGATTTTATTTATGTATCGTTTTAATTTAGCTGTAACGACACTTGGGATAAGTGAGGGAAAAATGAATAACCAACAACAAGCTTTTGATCAGCGCATTGAAAAGGACATTTCAATTGAGCCAAAGGATTGGATGCCAGATGCCTACCGCAAAACTTTAATTCGCCAAATTGGTCAACATGGACACTCTGAAGTGGTTGGCATGTTGCCAGAAGGCAACTGGATTACGCGTGCACCAACCTTAAAACGTAAAGCAGTGTTATTGGCAAAAGTACAAGATGAAGCAGGACATGCGTTGTACCTCTACAGTGCCGCTGAAACTTTAGGTGCCGACCGTGATGACATGATGGATAAGCTCATTGCAGGACGTATGAAATATTCATCAATTTTTAACTATCCAACACTCACTTGGGCAGATGTAGCTGCGATTGGCTGGTTGGTGGATGGCGCTGCAATTGTGAATCAGGTTGCACTTTGCCGTACGTCATATGGTCCTTATGCGCGTGCCATGGTGCGTATTTGTAAAGAAGAAAGTTTCCACCAGCGCCAAGGCTTTGAAGCCATGATGCAATTGGCAAACGGTACTGAAGAACAGAAGCAAATGGCACAAGATGCCGTGAATCGTTTCTGGTGGCCAGCGCTTATGATGTTCGGTCCAAGTGATGATAATTCTCCAAACAGTGCGCAAAGCATGCAGTGGAAAATCAAACTCTTTAGTAACGATGCTTTACGTCAAAAATTTGTCGATAACACTGTGCCTCAAGTCTTGCAACTAGGCCTAACTGTTCCAGATCCAGACTTAAAATTCAATGAAGACACAGGTCATTACGAATTTGGCGAAGTGAATTGGAATGAATTTTTTGACGTGATTGCGGGCAAAGGTCCATGTAACCACGAACGTATTGAAGCGCGTCGTAAAGCATGGGAAGGCGGTGCATGGGTACGTGAATCTGCCGCAGTGTATGCCAAGAAACAGCAAGAACAGCAACAAGCACAGAAAGTTGCTTAAAACAGATCAGAGATGAAGGGAAATAAGGTCATGGATAACAAAAATAACTGGTCACTTTACGAAGTGTTTATCCGTAGTAAACAAGGTTTAAGTCATCGCCACGTTGGCAGTATTCGTGCATCAGATGATGAAGTGGCACTGCAAAATGCACGTGATGTCTATACACGTCGCAATGAAGGCATCAGTATTTGGGTGATTAAATCTGAACTGATTAGATCTTCTCAACCCGATGAAAAACCAGAATTTTTCGATCCCTCTTTAGATAAGGTTTATCGCCATCCTACGTTTTACAACATTCCAGATGGCATTGAGCACATGTAAGGGAAGGAAGAAAAACCATGAGTAAGCAAGTTTTAGCAGAATTTCTGTTACATGTGGGCGATAGCCAGTTGATCCTGTCACACCGTTTGGCTGAATGGTGTGGACATGCGCCAGAGTTAGAACTCGATATTGCTTTGGCCAATATTGGTCTGGATTTGTTAGGTCAGGCACGCACAGCCTTAAGCCTTGCTGGTCAGATTGAAGGTTTAGGTCGTGATGAAGACCAACTGGCGTATTTCAGAACAGAACGTGAATACCGTAATTTATTGTTGGCTGAACAACCAAATGGTGATTTTGCTCAAACCATGGTGCGTCAATGGTTGATGGATCATTACCACGCATTGTTGTTGGCAGCATTAACCAACAGCAGCCACGCCGATGTTTCTGCGTTTGCGCTCAAATCTTTAAAAGAAGTGAAATATCACTTACGTTTCTCGACCACATGGATGGAGCGTTTGAGTTTGGGCACTGCCGAAGCGCATGAAAAAACTCAAAATGGTTTAAACCAGTTATGGCGTTTTACTCAAGAACTGTTCCAGCTTAGCGCTGATGAAATGCAGTTGGTCGATGCAGGTTTAATTCCAAATCTTGAAATTTTAAAAGATCAATGGCTTGAGACTGTGCAATCTGAACTTGCCCGTATGCAACTCAGTCTTCCAGAAACAGGTGCCTACCGCAGTGGTGCAAAACAAGGACTGCACACGGAACACTTAGGTTACATTCTGGCAGAAATGCAATATCTGCAACGTTCATATCCAAATATGGCTTGGTAACACGAAATCACAGGGAGTGAGTCGTATGAATTTAATTCGACATGTCGCAGATGAATGCTGGAGTGTTTTGGCTGAGGTCTCTGATCCTGAAATTCCAGTCTTGTCGGTACTCGACTTAGGCATGATTCGTGGTGTTGAACTCAACGCGCAGAATGAAATTGTCGTGCGACTCACACCCACCTATAGCGGTTGCCCTGCAACTGATGTC
This sequence comes from Acinetobacter sp. AM, assembly GCF_003105055.1. NCBI lineage: Bacteria > Pseudomonadati > Pseudomonadota > Gammaproteobacteria > Moraxellales > Moraxellaceae > Acinetobacter > Acinetobacter sp. AM. The sequence continues at coordinate 41,723 of NZ_QETG01000009.1, forward strand.
TTAACGGCAGATATTACCCAAGCTTTTGCCGCCAAAGGTTTGACCCCAGTAAAAGTGGTGGTGGATCTTTCCGAAGTGTGGACCACGGATTGGATGAGTGAAGCAGGCAAAGAAAAATTGCAGCAATATGGAATTGCGCCACCGCAGGGAAATGCTCACAGTTGTGGTACGCATGTCGCTTTGACCGATGGCATTCAATGTCCGCGTTGCCACAGTCAGCACACCAAATTATTAAGTGAATTTAGTTCGACAGCATGTAAAGCCTTATATCGTTGCCAAGACTGCTTAGAACCTTTCGATTATTTCAAGTGCATTTAATTTAAGACATTTGCAAAGAACCCATGTCTCACACACATTGAAAAATCGAAAAGAAAGAGGGAATTTTAGATGAGCCAATTTGTACCATTAACGATTAAATCCATTCAGCCACAAACTGAACAGGCAATTTGCATTGCATTTGATTTGGCACCTGAGCAGTTCGCTGCATTTAAATATCAACCAGGACAACACTTAACCATTCGTCATGTCACTGATGAAGGCGAATTGCGCCGTTGCTACTCCATTTGTAGCGATGTCGCAGAAGACATGAGTATTGCGATCAAGAAAATTGATCAAGGGCAATTTTCAACTTGGGCCAATGATCATCTTAAAGCAGGTGATGTGCTTGAAGTGATGCCACCGCAAGGCGTGTTCTTCCAAAAAGCCGCCAAAGTGGGCGGTCAAAATTACCTTGGTTTTGCTGCGGGCAGTGGCATTACCCCAATCTTGTCGATTGTGAAATCGGTCTTAAACCGCCAAGCAGATGCGCAGTTTACTTTGGTCTATGGCAACCGTTCTTGGAAACAAACCATGTTTGCAGAACAAATCATGGATTTAAAAGACCGTTTTAAAGAGCGTTTACAACTGATCAATATCTTTTCTCGTGAAATGAATGACAGTGAAATTTTTAATGGTCGTATCGATGCAGAAAAATTACAGCAACTGTTCAAAGCTCAATTGATTAATGCAGATACAGATCATTGCTTTGCCTGCGGTCCAGAAGAAATGATGACAGCCGTAGAAACAGTACTGCCAACATTCGGTATTGAGCGCAGCAAAATTCACACCGAACGCTTTAACACAGGCACTGCGCCACGCGCAACGGCACAGCAAATCGAAAGCCGTAACGAAGAAAAGGTCAACATTATTCTGGATGGTCGTGAACTGATTATTGAAGTGTCTAAACAGGATGACAGCATTTTAGATGCAGCACTGCGTGCAGGTGCAGACTTACCGTATGCCTGTAAAGGTGGTGTCTGTGCAACCTGTAAATGTAAGGTACTCGAAGGTCAGGTCGAAATGGCGATCAACTATAGCCTTGAACAAGATGAAGTTGAGAAAGGTTATGTATTGAGCTGTCAGGCATTGCCAACGTCAGCCAATGTTCGTTTGAGCTTTGACGAATAAGCCTGAATCTAGGAGCGGTAAGATGGAATACATTAAAACCAGTTCTCCAAAATCAGGCGTAATCCTGATTGAACTGAACCGACCTGAAAAACGTAATGCCTTAAACAATGCCACCTTGCAAGAAATTGCCGACTGCCTACAACAGCTAGAAGCAGATTCATCGGTCAAAGTGGTGGTGATTACAGGTAATTCACAATGTTTTGCCGCAGGTGCAGACCTGAATGAATTGTCTAAGCTAGATGTGGTCAGTATTCAGCAAGACCTGCGCCCACAATTGTGGAAGCGTATTGATGAGTTTTCTAAACCCTTGATTATGGCGATCAATGGCTATGCCTTTGGTGCAGGTTTTGAACTGGCACTGCATGGTGACATCGTGCTTGCGGGTGAAAATGCACAATTTGCTTTGCCTGAAATTGGACTCGGCATGTTGCCAGGCGCAGGCGGTACGCAGCGTTTAGCTCGTTTAGTCGGGCAGCAACTCACCATGCGTTGGGCGATGACGGGTGAAATGATTTCTGCGCAAACCGCGCTGCAACATGGCATTACTAGCCAGGTGTGTCCAGTCGGTTTAACCGTGCAATATGCCGTTGAATTGGCAGAGAAAATTGCCAAACAGGCACCATTAGCCATCCGCGTGATTAAGCAATCTTTGAAATCGATTCATGAAGTGACCTTAAGCCAAGGCTTAAAGCTAGAACGTCAGCATTTTGTTTGGTTGGCAGCAACGCAAGATCGTCAAGAAGGCATCAATGCATTTTTAGAGAAAAGAAAACCAGAATTTAGAGGTGTGTAATGGAATACCAAACCGTAATTGTTGAAGAAAAAAATGCAGTGGGCTATCTCACGTTTAACCGTCCACAACAACTCAATAGCTTTAATGAAACCATGCACAAAGAAGTCTCGAGCGTACTCAAAGCATGGTCTAAAGACAGCAATATTCGTGCAGTGGTAATTTCGGCGGAAGGTCGTGGTTTCTGCGCAGGTCAGGACTTAAACGACCGTGTGGTTGACCCAAATGCAGACGCACCCGATCTAGGGTTATCAATTGAAAAATATTACAACCCGTTGATCAAACTGATTACTGAAATGCCTAAACCTGTGATCTGTGCTGTGAATGGTGTTGCAGCAGGCGCGGGTGCCAACATTGCTTTGGCTTGTGACTTGGTGATTGCTGCAAAATCAGCATCATTTATCCAAGCTTTCTGCCGCTTAGGTTTGGTGCCAGATTCTGGTGGCACATGGTTCCTGCCACGTTTGGTGGGTCGTGCACAGGCAATGGGCTTAGCGATGTTGGGCGATAAAATTCCAGCAGAGCAAGCAGTGCAATTGGGCATGATTTGGCAAGTGGTTGAAGATGATGCCCTGAAAGCAGAATCACAAAAACTGGCTGAACATTTAGCGAAACAACCGACTTATGGTTTATCCCTGATTAAGAAAGCCATTCATGCGGCTGCACATAATAATTTAGATGATCAGTTGATACTAGAACGTGATTTACAGCGTTTGGCTGGTCGTTCAAGTGATTACCGTGAAGGCGTACAAGCCTTTATGCAAAAGCGTACTCCAGAATATAAAGGTTGCTAAAACATGGATAAGATCAATTTACAGCAAGCGCCTATCGCTGTAATTGGTGCGGGTACCATGGGAATTGGTATCGCCCAATTGGCTGCGATGCATGGACATCCAACCTTTGTGTATGACGTAGACGCGACAAAAACTGAAGCTGCATTACAGCAACTTGCTACGCAACTCACGAAACGTGTGCAAGCAGGAAAAATGACGCAGGAACTGTATGACAGCACCTTTGCCAATTTAAGCATTGCACAGGAATTGTCACAGTTAGCATCCACACAACTGATTATTGAAGCGATTGTGGAAAAGAAAGAAGTAAAGCAAAGCTTATTTCAACAGTTGGCTGAAGTGTGCTCTAAAGAGACGATTTTTGCATCGAATACCTCTTCAATTTCGATTACAGCCATTGCTGCTGCAATTCCACATCCAGAGCGTGTGGTGGGCTTACATTTCTTTAACCCTGCACCTGTGATGAAACTGGTGGAAATTATCCGCGGCTTAAAAAGTTCAGTAGCAATTGCAGATGCTCTGTTGGAATTGATGAAGTCATGGAAAAAAGTGCCCGTCTTGGCAAAATCAACCCCAGGTTTTATTGTGAATCGTGTGGCGCGTCCATATTATGCGGAAGCCTTCCGTGCGTTACAGGAAAATGTCATACGCCCTGAACAGTTAGATTTTATTCTGCGTGAATGTGGTCGCTTTGCCATGGGTCCTTGTGAATTGACTGATTTAATTGGTCAGGATGTTAATTTCTCGGTCACACAAAGTGTCTATCAAGAATTCTTTTATGAGCCGCGTTATCGTCCATCGCTCATTCAAAAAGAATTGGTCGATGCAGGTTGTTTGGGTCGTAAAACCCAACAAGGTTTTTACGATTATACGCAAGCAACGCCAAGCCCACAGTTTGAATTGCCAGTGCGTTATGCCAAATCGGTTGAGAAATTGGCGGTCACGGTCAAAGGTGATTGGAAACATTCTTCAGGCTTGATTCAGCGTTTGGCACATGCCTCGCACCTTGAAGTGAAGTTTCAAGAAGGCGTGCAGGATGAAATCCTAGTCGGTGAAGTTTCAATCCGTCTTTCATTGGGCGAGTCGGTTGATCTGGATTATCCAGATCAGAAAGTTGTGTTGATGGATTGGCATGCAGATTGGGCGCAAGCCAAGGCGATTCCTGTTGTAGCTTCAGTGGCATGTTCGGAAGTTGATCAGTCTGTTGTTGATATTTTGTTCATTGGTATGAATGTGATACCACTTTGGACACAGGATCATGCAGGGCTTTATGTGTTACGAACTATTTCAATGTTGGTGAATGAAGCCTGTGAAGCGGTTTTACATGGTATTGCATCTGAACAAGATATTGATTCTGCAATGAAATATGGTGTGAACTATCCACAAGGTCCATTCCAGTGGGCGGAAAAAATAGGATACAACACTATTTTAAAAATTCTTAAAAATCTGTATCGTGTTTATGGTGAAGAACGCTACAGACCAAGTATATATTTAGCGAAGAAAACTGCACGAGGACAGGTGCAAAACAGCCCGCAATCACAACAATTTCTTATTGCAGGCTAAAGGAAGAAGACAAATGGAACAAGTTTATATTTTAGATGGTATTCGTACACCGATTGGTCGCTATGCTGGTGGTTTAAGCGGTATTCGTGCCGATGATTTGGCCGCCTTGCCGATTCAGTATTTGAAAAATCAACATCCGCATTTGCCTTGGAATGAATTGGATGAGGTGATTTTAGGTTGTGCCAACCAAGCCGGTGAAGACAACCGTAATGTCGCGCGTATGGCAGCCTTATTGGCAGGTTTACCCGATTCAGTTCCAGCCATTACCGTGAACCGTTTATGCGCCTCTGGTTTAGATGCAGTAGGACTGGCGGCACGTGCCATTAAATCGGGAGAAGTGCAGTTTGTATTGGCAGGCGGCGTGGAGTCGATGAGCCGCGCACCATTTGTACAATCTAAAGCGACGACGGCATTTAGCCGTACCCCTGAAATCTTCGATACCACCATTGGCTGGCGTTTTGTCAATCCAAAATTCAAAGCGAACTTTGGTGTCGATAGCATGCCTGAAACGGCTGAACATGTGGCTGAAAAGTATCAAATTAGCCGTGATGATCAAGACTTATTTGCTTATCGCAGTCAGCAAAAAACCGCAGTGGCGCAGCAAAATGGTATTTTGGCAGAAGAAATCTTGCCAGTGACCATTCAAGACCGTAAGAAAAACAGCATCACCATTGATACCGATGAGCACCCACGTGCGGAGACTACAGTTGAGACCTTGGCAGCTTTAAAAGCCCCTTTCCGTAAAGAAGGTGGTTCGGTGACTGCGGGCAATGCTTCAGGTGTCAATGATGGTGCTGCATGTATATTGCTGGGCAGCCCAGAGTTTGCAAGCAAGTATGGTTTAAAGCCATTGGCGAAAGTGATGGCAATTGCGCAAGCTGGCGTTGAAGCCAAATATATGGGGATTGGTCCTGTGCCTGCGGTACAAAAAGTGTTGAAACAAACAGGTTTAACCCTCGATCAAATGGATGTGATTGAACTGAATGAAGCCTTTGCAGCGCAGTCGCTTGCCGTGATGCGTGAACTCGGTTTGCAAGATGATGATCAGCGTGTCAACCCAAATGGCGGTGCAATTGCACTGGGTCATCCATTGGGGATGAGCGGAACACGTTTGGTAATTACTGCGATGAAAGAACTCAAGCGCCGTAATGGAAAATATGCGCTGTGTACGATGTGTGTAGGCGTAGGACAGGGTGTCGCACTGATTATAGAAAATGTGGATTAAGGACATTATCCCAAAATGAATTAACCCGCAGTCAGGAAGATTGCTTAAGGAATTAAAAATATGAATAACAATGCAATGGAAAAAATCGAAACGGTATCAGTGGATGAATTACGTAGTGTGCAATTGGAGCGCATGAAAAAGACACTGCAACACGCCTATCAAAATAGCCCAGTCTATAAAAAGAAATTTGATGAAGCAGGGGTACATCCTGATGATTTCAAATCTTTAGAAGACTTAGCAAAATTTCCATTTACCACCAAAAAAGATTTACGTGATAACTATCCATTTGGCATGTTTGCTGTGCCGCAGGAACAAATTATCCGTATTCATGCATCATCGGGTACCACAGGTCAGCCGACTGTGGTGGGTTATACCCAAAATGATATTAATGTTTGGTCAGATGTCGTTGCACGTTCATTACGTGCAGCGGGATTGTCAAATAAAGACATTATTCAAGTGTCTTATGGCTACGGCCTGTTTACAGGCGGTCTAGGTGCGCATTATGGCGTAGAACGTTTGGGCGCAACCGTGATTCCTATGTCTGGTGGTCAAACAGAGCGCCAAGCCCAGCTCATTCAGGATTTTAAACCGACGGCATTGATGGTGACACCATCTTATTGCTTAAACATTATTGAAGCGCTAGAAAAGAAATTTGGTAGCGCAAAAGACTGTTCAATCAAAACAGGCATCTTTGGTGCTGAACCTTGGACCAATGAAATGCGCCGTGAGATTGAAGATCGTCTAGGCATTGATGCCTTGGACATTTATGGCTTATCGGAGGTGATGGGACCAGGCGTTGCAATGGAATGTTTAGAAAGCAAAGATGGTCCAACCATTTGGGAAGATCATTTCTATCCAGAAATCATTCACCCTGAAACAGGCGAAGTATTGCCAGATGGTGAATTGGGCGAGTTAGTGTTCACGACCATTACCAAAGAAGGGATGCCCGTGATTCGTTACCGTACCCGTGACTTGACCCGTTTATTGCCGGGTACGGCACGCACCATGCGCCGTATGGATAAAATTGTCGGTCGTAGTGACGACATGATGATTATTCGTGGGGTAAATGTGTTCCCATCGCAAATTGAAGAGCAGATTTTACATATTCCACAATTGGTACCGAACTACCAAATTCAAATTTGCAAAAAAGGACACTTGGATACTTTGCATATTCGTGCTGAAATGCGTAGAGATGTGAGTGAAACATTGACGCCGCAAATAGCTGCTTTATTGAAAGCCCAAATTAAAACCATGGTCGGTATTTCAGTCATGGTTGAAATTTTACCGGAAGGCAGCCTGCCACGTTCTGAGGGGAAAGCGCAACGCGTCTTTGATATTCGAAAATCGGCATAAGTTTTAGTTGAATGATAGATCACATGATTTATCATTTTGGTCTGACAAGGTAATAGTTGAACGAAATGAATCTAAAATTAAAACAAGTTATTGATGATTTCATTAGCAACGAAGCACTGAGCGGTACCTCGCTAATTATGACCATCTTTGGTGATTGTATTTTTCACCGTGGTGGCATTATTAGTCTGGCCAGCTTAATTCAGTTAATGGATGTGTTTGGTTTTAACGAGCGTTCAGTTCGTACAGCCGTATTTCGCCTTGTCCAAAATGGTTGGCTGATTTCCGAGAAAATCGGACGTACCAGTTACTACCGTGTCACGGAAAGCAGTCGCCAACGCTTTATTATGGCAGACCAGAAAATTTATAGTTTCACCCAACAAGAGTGGGACCAAAAATGGGATCTGGTCTTACTCAGTTCTGTTGAGCTGGAAAATAAAGTCACTTTGAAAAAAGAGTTGGAATGGCTCGGTTTTGCCAATATCGCCACCAATGTTATGGCGTATCCAGGCTGTGATCATCTGAAATTACAAAATTTGTTGCTTAGTTTAAAGATGACCGACCAAGTGGTGATCTTTAAAGCTGAAGCTTTACAGTTGTGGCAAGAATCTTATCCAACTGTGAAGCGCATGGTCGAAATCAATTGGCCTGTACAAGAGCTACATCAGCGTTATGAAAAGTTCATCAGTGATTTCAGAGAATTCTTTAATTTGGTCGAAAGCGAAGATGAACTCGATCCGATGCAAGCGTTTCAGATTCGAATTTTATTGATTCATCAATATCGTCGAATTTTATTGAAAGATCCAAATTTACCCTTTGAATTATTGCCATCGAACTGGTTGTCGCTGAATTCACGTAATTTAAGCAGTAATCTCTATCAAACCGTGGTGCTGGCAGGGGATGAATTCTTCCTCGACATCGCACGGACGTCAGAAGGTTCAATGCCACCTGCACATCCACAATTCTATAAGCGTTTTGGTGGCTTAAAGCAGGAAGAGCCGAGTTATTAAGCTCATAAAAATAGCCCTACAGTTTAAGGAAGAAACTATGCCGTGTTATGCCATCGATGGCGTCATTCCAGTGGTTAGCCCAAAAGCTTATGTGCATCCCACAGCAGTTTTAATTGGGGATGTAATTGTTGAAGAAGGGGCTTATATTGGTCCTTTTGCTGCATTGCGCGCAGACTTTGGCGGCATTCATATTCATAAAAATGCCAATGTACAGGATTCCTGCATTATTCATGGTTTTCCGAACAATGTCACTGTGGTCGAAGAGTTTGGTCATATTGGACATGGCGCAATTTTGCATGGTTGCCGTATTGCTAAAAATGTCTTAATTGGCATGAACAGCGTAATTTTGGATGAAGCTATTATTGGTGAAAATACCATTGTCGGTGCCAATAGTACGGTGAAAGCCAAAGCTGAAATTCCAGCAAATTCCTTGGTGGTCGGCAGTCCTGCACGCGTGATTCGTAGTTTGGATGAAAAAGAAATTGCGTGGAAATTTAAGGGTACTCAGCAATATATGGATTTAACCCTACGCTGTTTAAACAGTCTACAAGAGGTTGAACCCTTAACGGAAAACTCAGCAACGCGTTTAACGCATACACATTTTAATACTGACCATGTAATTAAGAGCAAAGCAGTTTAAAGCTGAGACTTCGGAATATATGGCTTCATATGGAGCCATAAAATTGTTTAATTATCTATTTTTCCAAATTGTTATATTTAATATTCTTCAGCACTTCAAATTCTAGATCGCGAAAATCATCCTGTTTTGTGTTTGGGGTAAGACAACTTTTCGCATCGATTTTATGTGTAAAAAAGTTGAATGGATACAGTCTTTAAACATTGTCAGTAAGGCATTTTAGAGCTGGTTACAGGAATTTGTTTTATAAAATAAAATGTTCCAGTATGATGAATCTTCCAACAATAAAATATTGAATATCAATTGGAACTTTATAATGAAAGGTACATTAGTAGATTTTAATTTCCAGATTAATGAAGGCGTGATTCAAGGGGACGATGGAAAGCGCTATAGCTTTTTTGGTTCGGAATGGAAAGACCAGACTTCACCCGCACGTGGTCAAAATGTCGATTTTGCTGTGAATGATTTAAATCAGGCTGTCAGTATTTATGTGCAGGCATTTGCACGTCAGCCTGTTTTTAAAAAAACAAATAATCAGCATACAGAACAATTGCAAGCCGAAGAGAATTTTGGTTTATTCGATTGGACGATGAAATGTTTAAAGAATTATGCCAATTTTTCAGGGCGCGCACGTCGTAAAGAATATTGGTACTTTTATCTTTTCCAAATTTTAATTGGACTGCTGATTGGTTTGAGTCTGGGGATTATGGGCATGAGTGACAATGGAATAGATGCTATCTCAGGCTTACTTTCACTGTTTTTTTTATTACCAACACTTGCAGTCGGAGTACGTCGCTTACATGATGTAAACCGTTCGGGGTGGTGGATGCTTTTGATGTTTACGATTATTGGGCTTATTCCATTGCTGATTTGGACTGTAATGGAAACCAAGCCTGAATCGAACCAGTGGGGAGAGCCTGCGAAGTAAATATATGCATTAAGACTTGATCTGACAGTGACTATTTTTTAGTGTTGCTGTCAGGTGGGTTTGAGTTAGATCAAACGGAAGCAACTAGACGATTTTCATTTTTTGTGGAAGTAAATGAAAACAAATATGTTTGATTGGATGATATTTATTATATTGTCTTTTTGAACAGAATATATTTATAGAGTTCTATTTTTAAGCCATCTATGTTGTCATTGTAGAGTGCATGAAGTTCCAATACGTTTTTCGTTGTTGTTGGGCGAACATATACAATTCCAAAATTTTTATAACTATTGGTATAGTTTTCTATAGTAGTTAATGTTTCTTGGTCTTTGTTTTCAAAAGCGATTAAATCTAATTTTTTAATGATTTCTATATTTAAGTCCTTAAAAGTTTCAAATCGAGTCTTATCGAAATCATTTGGTACAAGAGGTTCTTGATTTTCAACAGCCATTTTAAGCATATCTTCAAGTACAACATTCTTTTGATTGTGTATGCTCTTTATTAAATGAAATGCTTCTTTTGCTTCATTTGAAATAACCTCACTACCTTTTTGTTTTTTCCAATTTATAAATATTATGAGAGCAACTAAAGCACCGAAAAAAGTAGCTATCGTATTTAATTGATCAATTTGCATTTGAGACTACCTTGTAAAATAAAATTTAGATGATCTTTACTTTTGACTGGGCAAAAGTAACAAAACCCTTTTGTTCGTTAAAGGGCACATCCATGCGCCCTTAACGAACGGGCGACATCCATGTCGCAGGTCATGTGATTGGATTAATACTAAATTTTAAGATTTCGTACGACGTTCGAGTCTTCTTCTATTTGTTTCATTAATTTATTCAGGTAACGTATAAATTGCAGTTATATACTAGAAAGTGTTTCATAATTATTGGTTTATATCGCTTTTAATTGTGAAAATCATACACGTAATTATGAATTAATCTAGCAGCACGTTAGATTAGAGAGGGCGACATGGATGTCGCCGTTAGCTTGTGATACATGGACGTATTATCAAGCTAACAAAAGATTTTTGTTACTTTTGATCTTTCAAAAGTAAGGCAATGCCTACGCAATGAAAATTGAGTTTAGATTGTAAAGTGGGGGTAGTGATTCAATAAATCCTCTCCCTAACCCTCTCCTTTAAAAAAGGAGAGGGAACTAAAAACCAATAAAAAAAGCCCCTACAATGTAGAGGCTTTTTTATTTAAGACTTAAACCTTAAGACACTTTATCACCTGGTTTAGCGCCAGATTCAGGTGAAATCACCCAAACACCTTCGCCATTACCTGCTGCAAGTACCATACCGTTAGAAATACCAAAACGCATCTTACGCGGTGCAAGGTTAGCCACCATCACTACCAATTTACCTTTTAAGTCTTCTGGTTGGTAGAACTCACGAATACCACTAAACACGTTACGTGGTTCAGCTTCACCTACATTTAAAGTCAATTGAAGAAGTTTGTCCGAACCTTCAACCGTTGCAGCTTCTAAAACTTCAGCGACACGCAGGTCAACTTTCATAAAGTCTTCGATACCAATAATCTCAGCTTCACCTACTTTAGGCTCAGGCTTTTTCTCGGCTTTCTTTTCTTTTTTCTTTTCCACTTTTGGTGCTTCTGCCGCCGCAGCCAAAGAGTCTTTAGATGCATCGACCATTGCAGCAACTGCTTTCGGGTCTACACGTTGCATTAAAGGTTGGAATAATGCAATTTCATGATCAACCAATGCAGTTTGAGCAGAAGCAAAGTCAAAGTTATCTAACTTCAAGAAGTCTTGAACTTGAGCTGCTAAAGTCGGAAGGACTGGGGCTAAATACACCGCCAATTGACGGAATAGGTTAATTCCCACTGAACAAACATCGTGTACTTGTTGCTCTTCGCCTTCAACTTTCGCTAAAGCCCAAGGTTTTTTCTCATCAATATATTGGTTGGCTTTATCTGCAAGCGCCATGATTTCACGAATCGCAGCAGAGAACTCACGTGACTCGTATTGAGCGGCAATTGAAGCACCTGCATCAATAAAGCTTTGTACCAATTCAGGCTCTGCACAAGTTGCTGATAATTTATTATCAAACTTAGTGTTGATGAATTTTGCACAACGGCTGGCAATGTTGACCACTTTACCAACTAGATCTGAGTTTACTTTCTGAACGAAATCATCCAAGTTCAAATCAGAGTCTTCAACTTTGTCTGAAAGTTTAGACGCGAAGTAGTAACGTAAATATTCAGGGTTTAAATGCTCTAAATACGTTTCAGCTTTGATGAATGTCCCGCGAGACTTCGACATCTTCTGACCATTTACAGTCAAGAAACCATTGACGAATAAACCTGATGGCGTACGGTAGTTTGCACCTTCTAGCATTGCAGGCCAGAACAGCGCGTGGAAGTAAACGATGTCTTTACCAATGAAGTGATAGACTTCTTTGTCAGAGTCTTTCTTCCAAAAGTCATCAAAACTTAAATCAGGACGTTTAGCTTTAATGTAGTTTTCAAAACTCGACATATAACCAATCGGTGCGTCTACCCAAACATAGAAATACTTGTTTGGTGCATCTGGAATTTCAAAACCGAAATACGGTGCATCACGTGAAATATCCCAATCCGATAAGCCCGCTTCAAACCATTCATCCAGTTTGTTGGCAATTGAAACAGGGAGGCGACCTTGATCACGCGTCCACTTTTGCAAATATTCTGAGAAATTTGGCAGTTTAAAGAAGTAGTGATCTGAAGATTTCTCAACAGGCGTTGCACCACTCAAAGTCGATTTCGGGTTTAAAAGTTCAGTTGCATTGTAAGTCGTACCGCAGACTTCGCAAGCATCACCATATTGATCTTCCGACTTACATTTCGGGCACGTGCCTTTAATGAAACGATCCGATAAGAACATGCCTTTTTCAGGGTCAAAAAGCTGGTTGACAGGACGGATTGCAATATTGCCTGCTTCACGGTTTTTCACATAAATTTCAGAGGCACGAGAGCGGTTTTCATCACTATGGGTGGAATCATAATGGTCGAAATGCACGCCAAAGCCATCAAAGTCACGGATGTGTTCTTTTTGCACATTGGCAATTTGTTGTTCTGGAGAAATGCCATTGGCTTCGGCACGTAGCATAATGGCTGTACCATGAGCATCATCCGCACATACATAAGTCACATCGTGTCCCATTGCACGCATGGCACGAACCCAGATATCTGCTTGGATATAACCGAGTAGGTGACCCATATGGATCGGACCATTGGCGTATGGAAGGGCGTTAGTGACTAAAATATTGCGCACGGATATGACTCTCTCATTCGTATATTATGCAAGGTGCATGATTTTACCTGAGATAAGCAAAAGTTGCATAATGCTTTCGGGGAATTCTTTAAAAATGCTTGTCAGTGCATAATCCATCGATATAAATTTGTTAAGCTTTTTTATATATCAATGAAAATAAGAACGGATTCAAGAATGCTGAGAATTTTAAAATACGCTTTGATATTTCTGATTTCTATCGTGTCCTCTTTTGCATTGCTGGTTGTAGGGATAACTATGTACCTTTATATAATTGGTTATTTCAAATTTGTTGAGGAACAATATCAAGAGAAATGGGATCGTTCTGTGCATATTGATCGGCAATATTTTCCAAATTTATCTGAACCTATCTTTTATTTTACGCGTCGTGATGGGGGGACTCAGGTGCTTGGGTAATGGTATATCCACTTGATACGAAGACCAAACAAGCATTTTTAAAGCAATGGCAGGCCAGTGAAGCGAAAACAAGTCAAAGTATTGAATGCATAAAACCCACCATTAAAAAGCGGTGGCGTACAAGACATTCAAATATTCATTATGTTCAGCCTTCAGAGATGTATAGAGATCATCGTGATTTCAAAAACCATGACTCGTTTATTGTGTTCGGTTCAGAAAAGCAGATTAAAACAGTTGAACAGGGTTGTATGGAAACAGCATTCAAAGTCATTCCTAAGCAGGAAAAGGACAGCTATTACCAATATTGGGCAATCGCTGAGCAACAAAATCTACTATTTAGCGTGAATGAGCTGAAATGAAGGTGATCGAGAAGCAGTTATTTATTTAAATCGTTAAAACATATGACTTAAGCCTATAGATCAGGACAGAATCGTGGATAATAGTGCTATTGCATCCACTTAAATGAGTCAGCCGTCCATGATCGATGATGATTTTGATTTCGACCAACCCGTCACACGCATTAAGCAAAATGCAGATAATCAAAAACAATTGGGCAGCCATATCCTAAAAACTGCTGAGCAATATCTTGCTTCAATGGGTAGCCGACCTCATGCACAATTGCTCGAGTCGCTCCGTCAGCTCGAGTTGGAAGATCCGTACTTTGCAATAATGGCCGATCAGCTTGAGTATGAAAGTGATGAACCAATCGCCAATGATGTGCTCAATCTGTTGTATTTCTGGCAAATGGCCAATGAAAAAGAAGCGGATATTACTGAGTTTCAATTGCCCCATTTAATCCAAACGGATTATTTCCAAGCAGCTTTACTTGAAGCGTATGATGCGATGGATTTGGGCGCATTCCAAGCCCAACGCCGCAGTGTGATTGAAGAAACCTTAAAACTGTATCAACAGCAGTGTTATGCAGGTTGTATTACGGTTCTTTATGGTCAAATTGAAGGGATTTTGACGGATACACTGATTGAACATAGATATTTACAGCAAAATCAAACCAAGTTTGTCGATGTGTATAAAATCGTACCGGGTTTGAAAGGTCATGAGGTCAAAAGCTTATGGCATAAAGTCAAAATTGCCAGTGAAATCAATCCGTATTTCTTGAGCCTTGAAGCATTGAAAATGGATGCAAGTTCAAGTGTCACCGCCAGCCGTCATAATATGGTACACGGTGCGGACGTGACCCATTTCACTCAAGCACGCAGTTTCATTCTGTTTATTTGGCTGTTTGCAGTTATTAGCTTTATCAGTACCGTAAAGCGTTAGTCTCTTCCGTTGAGTGGTACAGGATGGTGTTTAAATTGCTGCATCCTGTACAGCTATTGTTTCAATATGCTGTTTTGTATTCTATTCAATTCAGATCACGGTATAACTATAGACGGGTGCTATAACAGAAAAGGGTGTAACAATGACCGATGAAAATAAAATTGATGAATTAAAAGACAAAGCTGTGGAACTTGGTGATGATTTAAAACAAGTCGCAAAAGATGCTCAAACTGAAGGCGAAAATGCGATTGATGAATTAAAGAGTTCTGCTGTCGAAGTCAAACAAGCTGCGGAACAGAAGCTTGATGAAGTGAAAGAAAAGCTAGATGAACAGCAAGCTGCGGATGAAGATGCAGGGTTTGATAGCACCATTGAAGATGCCAAAGCCAAATGGGCTGACGTGCAGCATCAGGCGCAAGAAAAGTACGAGCATTTAAAAGCAGAAGCGAGTCATTTACTTGATGAAGCTAAGGTGAAATCAGCAGAGCTGAAACAGGAAGCTTCGGTCAAATTTGACGAATTAAAAGTTCAGGCAACTGAAAAATTTGATGAACTGAAAAAAGCCGCGACTGACAAGCTCAACAAATTTAAAAAAGATGATCATGATCAAACTTAATTTTAAATTATCTTGATCAGGTTAAATTTGTAAGCACTTAACATGGATGTTGGGTGGCTTTTAAGGTTTTAAGGTTTTAAGGATTCAAGTTGACCCATTCGATTTGACGAATTCGGTCATTCACTACAGTAATGGTATAGCGTTTACCTTCTATTTCGTAAACATAGTGCATTGCAGTGTAGTTTCTTTGATTTTCGCTGATTGTTGAACTGCTCATGCCCTCGGGGGACTGTCCCATATGCGTTGCTAATTTTTGATAACTGTCGCCAACGTGTAGCACTACGCCTGATGAGGTTCGTAGACTGTTGAGTTGTTGTGTAGCCGCCCAAATGCTTGAGGATATGCTGAAATATACGAAACTTAACACTAAAACATGCCGTATTTTCATGGCAATCTCCTGTTTTTATCTCAGATATGTTGGTTGCCTCGGTATTTTGAATAATGTGCTGTGAAGCTCAAATGAGTTAAAGCCTGTATTTTTAAATTTAATGCCTATTTATTTACAAAACAGCATGGAAATTGTTAATTGTTTAGCTTTTTAAAGGGTGTGGAAATCCTCATTTTCCAGTGATGAAAATAAAGTCAGATGATATCTGACTGAAACACTCGGTTTTTTCTGGTTTATTGCCAAAGTGGCGCGGTGAAATGCTTAACCTAACGGAAAATAAGCGTTAAACTATATTATTCAGCTGTAATCCAGATTTGGAGTAAATGTATGTCTTGGCTTTCTTCACTTAAATCCGTTTTTTCACCCGCTCAGGAGGTGAAAGAAGAAGAAATCCAGCAAGTTTTACAACAATATTTTCTGCCGAATTCAAATCACGCATTAAAAGACCGTATTTCACAAATTAATGTGCAAGGTCGAGTCTTACAAATCACCATTAATACCTACCCTGAAGAAGCTGATCATTTACAACAAATTCATGATGATTTGGCTGAGTCCCTAGAAAAATGTGGGATTCAGGAACTCAATATGCATGTGATTCAACAAAAAACAGCACATGCTGAAAAATCTGGTGGCTGTGGGCACAATCATGCGCAAGGCGAAAGCTGTTCAAGCCCTGCTAAACCAGAAAAAACCAATTTACCGCCAGTCATGGATGCTGCTGCATCGACTCAGACTGAAACAGAAACCGATCCGAATAATCCTCCAATTGCCAAAGCAGCCCCGCAACAGCGCGATGTGCCGAAGCATCCACGTATTCAGAATGTGATTTTAGTGTCTTCTGGTAAAGGTGGTGTCGGTAAATCAACGACGACAGTCAATTTGGCTTTGGCATTGCAGCAATTGGGACTAAAAGTTGGTGTTTTAGATGCCGACATTTATGGTCCAAGCATTCCAACCATGTTGGGTAATGCGGGTAAAACCCCAATGATTGAAGCGGAAAACTTTGTTCCGCTCGATGCGTATGGACTTGCTGTACTTTCGATTGGGCATTTAACAGGTGACAATAATACCCCTGTGGCATGGCGTGGTCCTAAAGCAACAGGTGCATTAATGCAACTATTCAATCAAACCTTATGGCCAGATTTGGATGTGCTAATGATTGATATGCCTCCAGGAACTGGAGATATTCAATTGACTTTGGCGCAGCGTATTCCAGTGACTGGCGCGGTGATTGTGACCACGCCACAAAATGTCGCACTTCTGGATGCAACTAAAGGTATTGAATTGTTCAATCGTGTGCATATTCCAGTGATGGGTGTGATTGAAAATATGTCGACCCATATTTGCTCGAATTGTGGATTTGAAGAACAAATTTTTGGTACAGGTGGGGGAGATAAATTGTCAGAGCAATACCACATTCCATTGTTGGGACGTTTACCGCTCGATGCAGCCATCCGTGAAAATGCAGATGCAGGTCAGCCTTCTGTTATTGTTGGTGATGCTGCGGCAGAAAGCTACTTGGCGATTGCGGAAAAAATCGTGGCACAATTAACCAAGTCGGATAAAGATAAAAATCGAATTTTCTAAAGTCAAAAAGGGATGTTGATCGCAACATCCCTTTTTACATGATGGTTTTGGCTGAGTGTTTTTTAGGAATGAAATCTTTTATTCCATTTACGTAAAACCGACCAGCGCCAAATAATACGTGTGCAAATATAAAGAATAAATGCAGTTAATAATGCTTCTAATACTAATCCAGTCATTAAAATTTTGGCAAGATGCAAGTCAATATGACCATGCCCAAAGTTTTTAACCCAGTTCAAAATCTGGTGTAATACCCCTAAAATCATATCTTTATCAATCATATTGACTTGGAAAATTTTACTGCCTAACCAGAAGCCCAAATATAAAATGGGTACGACAGTGAGCGGGTTAGATAACCATGCAAGGGTTAGGCTCAGTGGGAGGTTCACTTCAATCAATAATACTGTGAACACAATAAAGACACTGTGAAACGGCACAGGTAGAATGCCCCAAAAAGTACCAATAAAAACAGCATGGGAAATAGATTTTCGATTGACGTACCAAAGCACAGGATTCAAGGTGCGTTGACCAAAAATCCGCATAAACTTCAGTTGATTGACTTTTTCAGGAGAGGGAAGCCACGATTGGAAAAATTTCTTTGCCATACGAAATCAGCTTTTCAGGACAGGGTATTGTGCATGATTTAAGTGAAAAACGATAGTTGATTCACCTTTTTGCTATAAGGAACTGTGCTTTAGAGTTACATACCAAACTGAAAGTAAACTTAAAAAAACTGCTGAATCATGGCTTTAAATTGTATAGCGCGACATAAAAATTAAATGAATTGTGACAAAAAATATAATATATCTTGATAGCGTGACCCACAGGTTTTATTGGACTTATTGTTGTTAAAATGATGATTTTTATCGAATATGTTAAAGTCGCAAAAACTTTCTCGATTTTCCTTTACAATATTTTTTTTGCTATATTGAAACAATTCAACTACGCTTCATTTGCTCAAATGTGAGGTAAGGGTATGGTTTCTTTGTTTTTTATAGGATTGGTGGTTTCTTTATTATTAACCCCAGGTCCTACCAATACTCTACTTGCTTCATCTGGTATTCAGGTCGGCATTCGAAAATCATTTCGTCTTATTCCTGCAGAAGCATTTGGTTATCTAATTTCTATAACCGTATGGGGTATCATTATTGGTACCGTATCGCGTCATTATCCAGTCATTCCGACTGCACTGAAACTTTTTAGCGCCAGCTATATTCTATTTTTAGCCGTTAAACTATGGAAAACGGCAGATGTAGAAGAAAGTTATAATCAACCAACCATTCGTGCTCGTGAGCTATTTTGTGCAACTTTGTTGAATCCTAAAGCACTTTTATTTGCATCTGCTATTTTTCCAGCAGTTGTTTGGATCAATGTAGATGCTTACATTGCACATATGTTGGTATTTTTGATTTTGATTGTTCCTATTGCTTTTTTCTGGACTTTTATTGGTTCGATCTTGGCATCCAACCGAGTACGTTGGTTAACTAAATCTAATCTGCAAAAAACAGCATCGATTGTGTTGGTTAGTTTTTCTATTCCATTGAGTTATTCGGCCTTATTAAACCTTTAATTTTCTCAAGCACGCTGTTGAATTTGCATTTTTAAAGCATGCAGCATCACATGTGCCCGTATTTTCATTGGGGCTGAATTAAGTTAAAGTACAGCGCAAGAATTGCTTGAAGTTTTGGAAATAGAATAATGGCTATTAAGTCTGATCGTTGGATTCGCGAAATGAGCGAAAAACACGGCATGATTGAACCGTATGCGGAAAATCAGGTACGTTTGGATGAGAATGGCGAAAAGCTCATTTCTTATGGCGTGTCGAGTTATGGCTATGATGTTCGTTGTGCGCGTGAATTTAAAGTGTTCACCAATGTTCACTCTGCAATTGTAGATCCAAAACATTTCGATGAAAAAAGTTTTATCGATATCGAGTCTGATGTTTGCATCATTCCACCAAACTCATTTGCTTTAGCGCGTACTGTGGAATATTTCCGTATTCCCCGTAATGTGTTAACCGTGTGTCTTGGCAAGTCGACTTATGCACGCTGCGGTATTATTGTAAACGTGACGCCGTTAGAGCCTGAGTGGGAAGGTCATGTCACGCTTGAGTTTTCCAACACCACCAATTTACCTGCGCGTATTTATGCAGGTGAAGGTGTTGCGCAAATGCTGTTTTTTGAGAGTGATGAAGTGTGTGAGACTTCTTATAAAGACCGTGGTGGTAAGTACCAAGGTCAAACGGGTGTAACTTTACCGAAAGCTTAATTTGCAGTAAGTTGTATTATCACTAAAAACCTATTTGTTCAGTCAAATAGGTTTTTTTTATGGCTAAAAACGCATCAAGCTCTGAATCTTCATTCATCGGAAAATGTCGACATTTCCTGAGTTTTTTTTGCAATCGTGTAATTATTCAGCATAATGAGGGTTAAAAATGTCTTGGTGAAATGTACCTGATACGGAACATTTGACAGTAAAACAAAGCATAACCAAGTCTAGGATGAACAAAATAATGATGCGGAGCATCAAATAACAAGGAAGGTCGCGATGACGGATTGGCATACGACAATTTTGCGTAAAACATTGCTAGCGAGCATGATTGGGCTCTGTTGTTCTTATAGTTTTGCTTTAGAAGCACTTTCAGATCAGGTATTAAGTAATTCTACGGGCGAAGGCATTGCTATTCTGCCTGAAAATTTCAAAATGGTATTTCAAACTGCCGAAGATGGTTTGACCGTGGCGCAGAATCAAACTCGTTTAGCCAATCGCAACTATGACACTGGTTTAATTCGCTTTATCCCAGTGGGACCACTTTCAGACACAGCCAAAACTGCGGGTGCCAAAAAAGCAGATGTCTTTTTTTATGGTTTAGCGTTATCGGCATCGGACAGTAATCTAAATTCTCGTTTTAGTAATATGGGCTTCAATTGGGGGCAAGAAACCAATCCTTGGGTATTTAGTGTGAAGTCTATTAGTACCACCGCCAACCGCGTGGTATATGACTTTGCAGGGGTTGCACAAGATTTCAGTTATTTATCTTTAGAAGCACCTTATGCTCTTGATGGTGCTGCCAATACCGCAGCGGATAATAATATTAAATTAGGCTTGTGGGGAGATTTCTTCGAACGTAATCCTTTGGTTGCTGCACCTGTCGATGCTAAAAACGGCGCACCTGCGAATTTAAATGGCTTAGACAGTCGTTTAAGGCTGCAAATGGTGGCCAATGGTTTGTCTTTGAATGGATCTAATTTAAAGTTATTCCAGACTTTGGGGGGAGCCACAAGCTCATCACTACCGACGTCTTATAACAATACTTTAGGTCTGGCGGCACTCATTCGATTAAATACCAATGATAATCCAAGCGCTGCAACTGAAGATAAATCCAAAGCATTGCGCATTAGTACAGCAGAAACCTTAGGCACAGATATAACCAATGATTTAACTACGCCTGCAATTTCTAAAACTTCGGCACCAAATTTTAATGAACATGATGGCGTGTTTTTATATAGCCCGAATATTAACTTGGTATTGGGAAGTGTTTATCAACCCTTAATTGTTGATACGGCGGCAGATGGTCAAAATTTTGTGATTGAATTGACCCGTATTCCGAATAAAGCCAATGTTTATCAACAAATTTATACGGACTACACCGCATTGGCGAGTGGTGCGGCTTCGGCTTATAAGGGTTCAACCTGTAATGTTCAATACTGTGGTGATCCAATCAGCATGGGGCAAACTTATCAAGGCAATACAGCCACACACAGCAGTATTTCCATTGGTACAGTCGGTTTTACCAATAACAATAAATTTTTAAAAGCTGACACCAGTACCAATGCAGTAGGGGTGAGTTTTGTTACCCCAGCAGGAATCAAGACCAATTTAGGGTCTGCAGCGATCGATGGAATGTTAATTCAACATCTGAAAATTACGACAACAGGGCTATAAGGAGAAATAGATGAAACATTATATTCTTGCTGCCCTAATGTTAAGTTCTCAGTGTGCTTCGGCAGCGTTAGATGCATTAGATGCCAACCAATTATCGAATATACGTGGACAAGGCGGGGCAGATTTAAGCTGGTCATTTTCTTTAAATCATAACTTGCCGACCAATACTACAGAAGTCCCTTATGAGTATTCCTGTAATGGCGCAGGTAATGAATTTTGCCGTTTAGCCTTTAACGTGAGTAATCGTAAAGATGCCAGTGGAAACTTGTATTGGCTAGTTTTTAAAAAAATACAGGGCACAATTGCGATCGATAAATTTCAATTAGATGGCACCACTGTAACGACCAGTGCAGGCTATAAAACGGCAATGAAATTGACTTTTCTAGATGGTTATCCAATCCAGATTCGTAATTTTGGTTTTGAAGCACTGGCTATTGAAAAAGATTCAGGTACGAGTGATGCGCAAAAAGGTTATTTAAAGCAAACGACTTATAGTTCATCGCATGAGTCTGTGTTTGATCGTGGTTTAGAAACAGGCTTTACGGGCTTAAATATGCATGGAAATTTAGCCTTATCAGGAACAATGAAGTTTTTTAGTTGTAATTCTACTGCGACTTCACGTTGTTAATTCAATCACATAAGGAACTGTGAATGAGTACAAACAAAATTATAAAACTCAGTGTGTTGGCTTCGAGTGTTTTATTGGCGCAGCAGATTTATGCTTTAGAAGCACTTTCAGATCAAAGCTTGCGTACTGTCTCAGGACAGGATGGAATTAGCTTAAGTTATGAAACTGACCGAGTCACCATTGATCAATTCAATTGGAAAGACAATACCAATTTCTCGAATGGTACTTCAGGGAATTTGAATCTTTCCTTGAATAATATTGAAATCAATAAAATTGACAATAATAAAATTGGTGGGAAAGTTAAACTCGATGTGGGAACCAATGCCAATAAGACGGGCATGCGGATAGAGGCGGTGATTAATCCTGCCAATATACATATTGCCAAAGTGGCTGTGTGTGGTGATGGCACACGTGGTGCAGATTGCATGAACCAAAATACCTTGGGTGCTTTAACTCTGCAAAATCGGGCACCGATGAATTTTGTCTTAGAAACCCGAAGTGGTTTGTTTAACTCAAAAGATAAAGCCTATTTGGAATTTGGTCTGCAAAATGCCAATATTTTCCATACGCTCAAAAATGGCAATGAATATAACCAGCTTATTTTAAAAGACTTTAACTTTAATTTTAAAGGTACAGGTTATTTATATTTAGATGCCAATAAAGGCATGGTGTTATCGACCAACTCACCGAATGCTTCGGACAGTACAGTGAATGAAGTTGTTCTTGAGCGTGTTCAGGATTTGGATAATCCAGGCAAGACTCGACCTGGTTTTAATATTGATGTGCGATATAAAACCAATGTCGGCAATGATGGAAAATTGTATACCGCCAATGAAAATACAGACCAACTGAATTCTATTATCCGTTTAGGGGCATCTGGACGTTTACGAGATGCAGAAGTATCGGTCAATGCTGATCGAACAAATTTAGGTGGTGCAGAAGGGACTTCAACGTCAAGTAATCAAATGACAGGTTCAACAGGACTGCACTTGAATGTGAAAACCAGTTTTACTCGTGATGAGAAGAATGCATCTGGTGTTGTGACGGCGGAAGGGACAAAATTTGAGCTTGGGCACACGGGTAAGAATTCTTATGCCATCGAGTTTGGGAATTTAACGCCATTACAAATTCGTACTCAAAATGGCTCTAATTTAGTTGCCAATAATAATCTGGCTTATATTAATTTTGGCGACATTTATATTAATGCAGTGCAAACCAAATCGTTGGAGTTTGAAATTGGGCAAAATATTGCCAAATTATTAGGCAAGCAAGCAGGCATTGGTCGTTATAACTTAAGCAATAATGCACAGAATGCTGTCGCAATTGCAGTACGAGGCATGGATTTTCAAGCGATTGCCCGAAATGCTAAGTTTATTGCCAATAATAGCAATGACGCGAGCCATCAAATTACCTCCCAAAGTGCAACATGGGGATTGGGTATTCCCATTTATAATTTGAATGCCAATTTAGGTTTATATGGCACGACTTATGGGGCAAATAATGCTGAAGCGATTGGTTTTGGTTTAACTATGTCCACACAGGGGCGTGATGCAGCAGGCTCTAAAACAACCTCCATTATTTTGATTGATGGTGCGCCAAATAGTTTCAATACGGCGGAAGAAGTGAATTATTATACAGGTCTGCGCAATATTGATTTCTTCATGGATACGCAAGGCGTGTTGGCAATGGAGCAATCAGGCATTAAGTTAGACTTGCCTCGTTTAGTGATTGCAATGGGGGCTGAAATTGCATTGGGGCAGTTACCAGGCAGTCGCTATGAGGCTGCTGCATGCGCGAACGCTGCAACAACTAGTTTAAATTGTTTTGTTCCAGCCAATAGTTTTACCAATACGGATGATGTGTTATTCGGATTGGCATTGCGCTTGGATTCTTCAGCACAATTGAACATTTTACCAGGGACAGCAGCAGATAATCATTTAGCCATTCAAGGCAATATTAAACTGAATGCTTCTGATGCAACCACCAATAAAAACTACCTACATTTGACCAATGTTCAAGACAATGCCACGATTGGTTTTGACCGAATTCAAGGTGAACTAGATTTGAATGCCAAAATTTTGGTAGAGAAAGATCAGGTTAAATTTAATAATAACATCCGTTTAAATCCGACTAATCAGGCTGCTGGGGTTTTCAAAGCCGATGTTAATTTATACCCGACAGCAGATCGAGCACAGAATTTAGGCACGATGGTGTTTACTGGTGGGAATATTCGCAGCAGTTTCGGCATTACACCAAGATAAAAAGAATGAAAGGAATCTAAGCGGTCATGAAGACGAAACTATTATTAAGCATTTTACTAGCTACCGCTATTACACCTGTCATGGCAAAGAGTTTGCAAAGTCTTTCCGATCAGGAACTGTCAGATGTATCGGGTCAAGCTTTATTAACGTTACAATATTTACAGGGAACCTCACAAACCGATCAGAAAGGGGATACTTATAATCAATCCAATATTGGCTTTTATAAGTTGGGTCTTGAAGCGGTTATGGAGTTGAATGCCAATATTAATAAATTGGCATTGGGCTGTGGTGGTGTCAACAACAGTGTACGTGCCAGTAGTTGTGACATTGATATTGATAATATTTCTTTAAGTGGTTTACCTGCAAACTCCAACTATACGTCTGATGAGCGAGCAGCAACTTCGGCTAAAATTACCAATCCATTTTTACAATTTGCGATTAAAAATCCGAACTCAGCAGCTACGCGTGAAGTCGTAGGATTTCGTGTCAGTGCCGAGAAGATTTCAGGACTCATGACTTTAGGTACAGAAAACTCTGCAACACCAAATGGAATTAACACTTTTAGTGGTTATATGAAAACTAAAACTGCAACGGGTACAGCCGTGACACAGGCACGTAATATGACTTATGCAGATACAGGGTTAACGATCAATGGTATTGTGCAAGGCCGATTATTGGGAAGTAGTTCTGGAACAACGTGTGTCGATGGTTTTTTAGATCCTTGTTATGATATTTCTTATACCTCGAATAATTATAATTTAAGCCTTTCTTCAACTTCTGCCCCTTTTACGATTAACTCTACCATTGTGTCGGGAACGAGACTAAAAGATGTGGTTTTAAAAGGCAGCGGGACAGTTGGGCAGATTGACTTTAGTGGGCAATTAACGGCTAAAGTATTAAATTTATTAAACTTAGATAAGCAAGTAACAGGCAACATTACAGGGCTTAAAACCGATATTACGGTCAATCAGAACTTGGGTTTAATTCATGCGCTATATTTAAATAACCCAGCTTCACTATCGTTACAGTCACAAAAAATATTATGGCCTGGGGCAGCGGTAGCTGCCAATCAAGGTTGGTGGCTGTCTATGGAAGATGAAGTGGAACTTGGGAGTTTAAGCCCAACTACACAAGTAGCGATTACCAATCAAGTTTTACAGCAAACCATTGCTGGGATTAATAAAGATTTAACTGAAAATCCACGAAATTGTGGAAACCTATTAACAGGATGTGTAGGGGGTTCTGCATTAGTCGTGGGTAATGTTCCTATGAATACCACGACTTTAGATTTTCCACTGACTAATTTAACTTTGCAAGGGCAAAACTTTCGTTCTAACTGCTTTGGTGGAATGAAGTTCTGTTGATTGCAAGACAATAAAAAATCCCGCAAGTTGCGGGATTTTTTTATTTTACGAACAAAAATTACTTGGCAATTTTTGCTAATAATTCATCTTTAGACATGTTCACTGATTCAGCATCGGTACGGCCTTTATATTCAAACGTACCTGCATCCAGACCTTTCTCGCCAATCACGATACGGTGTGGAATACCTGTTAACTCAAGATCGGAGAATTTCACACCTGGGCGCTCATTACGATCATCCAGTAATACGTCATAACCCGCAGCAGTTAACTCCGCATATAAAGCTTCAGCAGCTTCTAAAGTACGTGGAGATTTGTGCGCATTCATTGGCACAATTGCGACTTCAAACGGTGCAATTGCTGCTGGCCAAATGATACCTTTCTCATCAAAATTTTGTTCGATTGCAGAAGCGACGACACGTGTAACCCCAATGCCATAACAACCCATAGTGACAGTAAATGGTTTGCCATCTTCGCCCAATACTTTACAGCCCAAAGCTTCTGAGTATTTTTGACCCAATTGGAAAATATGACCGACTTCGATACCGCGTTTAATTTGCAGTGTACCTTTACCATCTGGAGATGGATCACCTTCAACCACATTACGTAAGTCATAAACTTCGGTGAATTGAGCATCACGTTCCCAGTTTACACCTGTCGCATGCTTGTCTACTTCATTGGCACCTGCCACAAAGTCAGACAGTACCGATGCAGCACGGTCAACAATTACTGTTAAACCTTTTTCAACTAAACCTTGTGGCCCACAGAAACCAGCAGTTAAACCAAGCGCTGCAAGCTGTTCTTCTGTTGCAAACGTTAATGGTGATGCAATCAATGGGTGCTTCTCAGCTTTAATTTCATTCAGCTCATGATCGCCACGCAAGAATAAAGCGATAACCAGAGTTTGACCGTTTTCATCTGTTACACCTTGTACCAACAATGCTTTTACAGAGTGTGCAGGATCAGAATTCAAGAATGCAGAGACATCTGCAATGGTTTTTTGATTTGGTGTATCGACAATTTCCAAAGCTTGGGTTGGAGCAGTGCGTTCACCAACCAATACTGCTTCAGCCATTTCAATGTTGGCTGCATAGTCTGATTCAGTCGAGAAAGCGATATCATCTTCACCGCTTGAAGCTAAAACGTGGAATTCATGTGAACCTGAACCACCAATCGAACCTGTATCCGCTTGTACTGGACGGAAATCCAAACCTAAACGGGTGAAAATGTTGCAATAGGTTTGATACATTAAATCATAAGTTTCTTGCAAAGAGGCTTGATCTGCGTGGAAAGAATAAGCATCTTTCATAATGAATTCGCGTGAACGCATTACGCCAAAGCGTGGACGAATTTCGTCACGGAATTTGGTTTGAATTTGGTAGAAATTGATTGGTAATTGCTTATAACTTTTTAATTCATTACGTGCTAAATCTGTAATCACTTCTTCATGGGTAGGACCCAAAACGAATGGATTATCATGACGATCTTTGAAACGCAATAATTCTGGACCGTATTGTACATAACGACCAGACTCTTCCCAAAGGCTTGCAGGTTGCGCTACGGGCATGAATACTTCAAGTGAGCCTGAACGGTTCATTTCCTCACGTACAATCGCTTCAACTTTATTTAGCACACGTACGCCCATCGGCAGCCAAGTGTATAAACCTGAAGCCAATTTACGAATCATGCCCGCACGGAGCATAAGTTGATGTGAAATAACTTCAGCATCGTTTGGGGTTTCTCTTAACGTTGCAAATAAAAAGCGACTCGCGCGCATGAATACTGTCCTAATATTAATCGTGAAGGATAATCCAATCTAAAATGAAACAGCCACTCGATACTGACTGTCCATTGAACTGCCATGGATTATGCCATGATTTTCTGTTTGAGACGAAGTAGAAAATTCTTAAAGTCGTCTAAGTAAGTAAAGATCACAGGAACCACCACCAAGGTGAGCAGGGTAGAGGTAATGACTCCACCAATCACGGCATGCGCCATCGGGGCGCTTTGCTCACCACCTTCATCGAGTCCGAGCGCTAGCGGAATCATACCCATGACCATCGCACTGGTGGTCATTAAAATTGGGCGTAAACGGGTTTTACCTGCTTGTAAAATCGCATCATAACGGCTGCTGCCAGATTCCATGGCTTTTTTAATAAAGTCGATCAGTAAGATGGCATTTTTGGTGACCAGTCCCATCAGCATAATGATGCCAATAATGGAGAATAGATTCATGGTCGAATTGAACAAGAACAGGGCCAAAAATACCCCAATCAGCGACAGCGGGAGTGACGCCATAATCGCAGCAGGGTGAATAAAGCTATTAAACTGCGAACCTAAAACAATATAAATAAACACAATCGACAAGGTAATTGCCGTGAGTGCATAGCCCGCCGATTCAGCCATATCGGCATTTGCTCCTTGAGTATCGAAACTATAGCCCGCAGGCAGTTTAAAATTATCCTGAATTTTTTGTATATCGGCCCCAATATCACCCGCAGGGCGCCCAGCCGTATTGGCTTCAACCAAGACTTCACGTGCCAAATCACGACGATTAATCTGAGAAGCTCCTAAGCTTTGTTCTAGGCTCGCGATACTGCCAAGAGGCACTAAAATATTTTGTCCTGACTGATCTTGTTTTGCAGCGTTAATGTATAAATTGCCTAAATCACTTGGTAGGCTACGTTGGCTTTCAGCTAATCGAACATTGACATTATAGGTTTCACCGTTGTCATCTTGCCAAGATGTGACATCATCCCCCGCAATTAAAGGGCGCACAACATTGGCAATTTGACTGACAGATAAACCTAAATCATTCGCCAAAACTCGATTAATGTGGACGGCCAAAGTGGCTTTAGGTTCTTTGAGCGAACTTTCTAAATCGACAACGCCTCGAACTTGAGCAACTTCTTGCATGAACTGATCTGAGATTTTTTGTAGTTGATTTAAGTCAGGTCCTTTAATCGAGATTATGATCGGTTTTTGTCCACCAGAAACATTTTCATCGGCAGAGGCAACCGAAGTCACCCGAATTCCTGCAATGCTTTTAAGACGATCACGGAATTCATTATTCAATTTAATTAGTGTTTTGTCGCGTTGTTGGCGTGGGGTCACCGTCACATGCAGGCTGACATGGTTTTTCCCACGATCTGTAACGCCGTTAATTACGCCATAAGTACCGAGTACTTCAGGGTTCTGTCTTAGAATTTGCTCGACTTGTAACAGTTTGGCCTGCGAATATTCCAAAGATGCATTAACTGGCGTTTCAAATTTGATGCGAATCTGAGCTTTATCTGGCGTAGGTACAAATTCGGTACCAATCATTTTAGATAAAGCGAGAGCTCCAAAAAGGGAGGCAATCGCAATCATGAGCGTAATCAAGCGAAAGCGTAATGCCAACTTTAATAAGTACTCATAAACGTGGGTGATACGCTCTAGCAGATGTGCAATCGCATCAAAGAAACGTCTTAATAGGTTTGGTTTTTTAGATTTTTTGCCTGAATCTGTCCAATGCGCAGAAAGCATAGGATCAAGGGTGAAACTGACAAACATGGAAATCAGTACGGCTGTACTGACTGTTACCCCAAATTGGTAAAAGAAACGACCGATAATACCGCCCATAAAGGCAACGGGTAAAAATACCGCCACAATGGTTAAGGTCGTGGCTAAGACTGCCAAGCCGATTTCTTTGGTTCCATCCAAGGCAGCACTGACGTGATCTTTACCCATATCGGCATGGCGAACAATATTCTCCCTGACCACAATCGCATCATCAATCAGTAAGCCAATGCTTAGTGACAAGGCTAACAGCGTCATCATATTAATGCTAAAGCCGAAAGCCCAAATCATGGCTAAAGTACCCAATAAAGAGATGGGTAGGGTCATGCCTGTAATAATGGTAGAGCGGAAGGAGCCAAGAAAAAGTAAGACAATCAAAACGGCGAGTATTGCACCTTCAAGAATGGTTCGGCTGACATCTTGAATGCTGCCACGAATGCCTTGAGAGCTATCGACCACAACTTTGACACTGACGCCCTTGGGGAGTTGTTGTTCAATCTTGGCTAAGGCTTTACGGGTGCCATCCACCACTTGAATAATATTTGAATCGGAGTTGCGCAATACATCAACCGCGACAGCAGGGTTGCCATTTAAAAAAGCGCTAGAGTCAAGTTCTGCCTGACTGTCTTCAACAGTCGCAACTTGTTTGAGAAAAATCGGACTGCCATTTTTGGTGGCAACGATTAAATCTCCAAAAGCATAGGGATGAATCACTTTGGATTTGATTTCGACCACAAGTTCGGAATTGGCTTGTTTGAGGGTGCCACCTGGAACTTCAATATTTTCACTTTTTAGGGTGTTGATGACTTGGTCTACGCCAATGCCATAGCTTTGTAATTTGTATGGATCAATGACAATTCGAATTTGGCGTTGGCTATCGCCTAATAAATTGACCGCACCCACGCCAGATACCGTTTGTAATTTGGGTACAATCCGCTGGTCGATATAGGTACTGAGCTCACGTAAGGACTGGCTATTGGACTCAAATACAATTGACATAATTGCACTGGCAGTCGGGTCATAGCGTTCTACCACAGGATCCTGAATTTCATCTCGAAACTCGGCAGTCACAGGTGCTATTTTGTCGCGAATATCTTGAGCAGCGACAGCAGAGGGAACGTCTAAGTTAAACTCAACAATGATGGTGGAAAGCCCTTCACTGGATTGAGAAATGACTTGTTTTAATCCTGAAATGGTATTGATCTGATCTTCCATTTTTTTGGTAATTTCAGATTCAATGGTTTCAGGCGAAGCACCTGGATAAGTGGTATGCACAACAACAAATGGAAAGTCGACATCAGGAAATTCCTCCACGCTCATGCGTTGCCAAGAAGCTAAGCCGAGCACCATCAGCGATAACATCATCATGATAGTAAAGACAGGATATTTTACGCTGATACGGGTTAACCACATTTTGAGACCCTAAACTTATTTAGTTCGCTGAATCGTAACGGTTTTATGAAGATCATCATCGTTGAACTTTACACGGCTAATTTGATCGCCATTGGTCAGTCCAGAGACAACAGCCATATTTTCGCTATAGCGTTGTTCAAGTATTTGTATAGGAACGCGTTCAATTTTTTGTTGACGGATAACCCAGACATAAGGCTTTTGTTCAAGGTTTTGAATCGTATCTAAGGGAATTAATTGTCCCGATGCAGAAGGTACTGCCAGAATATTACCTTCGACAAATGCGCCTATACTTAATGGATTAAGCACTGAATTGGGTGTGGCATAAAATTCAATTTGACGACTGTTTAAATCCGCCAATGGTGAGATGCGACTGAGTGTTGCGGTCAGTGTTTCAGGACTTCCTTGTATGCGGTATTCAATTTTTTGCCCAGCTTTTAAAGCACTGCGCTGATCACTTGGTAAACGTGCTTGAAGTTCTAACCGTGTTGGATCAACGATTTCAAATAAGGTTTGACCCGCAGCAACGGTTTGACCGGGTTCAACCTGACGCTTGGTCACAACGCCTGTTATTGGGCTACGTAAAGTCCCATCTTGTTCAGCTTTCAGTGCAATATCAACAGTCGCTTGTTGCGCGTTGGCATTTTCTAATTGCGCCTGATAGTCCACTTGACTTTGTTCAAATTCAACTCTGGAAATAAAGCCCTGATCAAGTAACCGTTGTTTACGTTTCATCATGTTCAGAGCGAGGTTGGCTTGCGCTTTTGCCGCAGCTAAATTCGCTTTTGCTTGAGCTAGACGAGCTTCATTATCTTGATTGTTGAGCTGGATTAAGATTTGTCCTTGCTGTACAGCATCTCCAACATTGGCACGGACTGAAGTTGCGGTTGCTGTCACTTGAGATTGCAGGCTGCTTTGATTCAAGGCGCGAATACTGCCCGTAAATGAAGTTTTTTCTACAGACTGACCAAAATTAAGCGCAACTAAATCTTGCTGAATCAGCTCAATCTTCTTATTTTCACTGGGGGGAAGAGTTTCAGGTTGTTTTTGACAAGCTGCGAGTAAAAAACAAATCGTGAGGGCTGATGTTTTAAATAAACGGAGTACATACTGCATCAAAAAAGTCCTTACTACATTGCAGAATTAGTTTTCCATGGCTTTTAAGCGCGCAATGATATTCGCGTATTCAGCTTGCGTATTGCGATAGTTGGTTTGTAACGTCTGAATTTGCTCTTTTTTATTGCTGATATTGGTCGCATTATTGCTGAGATTGCTTTTTAAAATCGCTGGAACAGGATCACCCTTACGTAAATATTCCATTTCTTGTCGTTTAAATAAAATACGATCACTTTGTAATTGTTTGAGCTGGTCTTGTTGGAAGCGGATCTGCTTTTTGAGATAGGCTAAGGTATCATCACGTTTTTGGGTTGCAACTTGGCTGTTGGTATAGGCACGTTTTAAACGTAAATCAGCTTCACGCTGTTTAGCCTGAGCAGCACGTTGCGGTGCTTTTTTTTCTTCGGTTTCCGCATTATAGGGACGATTACGTTTAATCACCTGCATATTGCGGTCGAGAGCTTCATAACCATAGCGAATATGATTGGGGGTTACATTGGTGCTAATATTCGCCACACCTTTGCTATCATAGTAACGATACCAAACAGCCTTTACGCCTTCAGCAAAAGTAAATGCAGATTGGAGGAGCAATAGGCTAATCAGCAATACTTTAAATGCGATTTCCTTTTCTGCAATGAAAGCAAGTTTTCGACTAAACTGACTTTTCATTGAATCCCCCACAAAAGTTAAAGTTGACTAAATTACTTATTTTTAAGTAATAAAAAAGTTATATTAGAACTAATCTAGAGAAGAAAAAACCTTTATTCATCAAAAAAAATATTGGGGTGAATTAAAATGTGAAATTGTTTGTGAAATTGGGTGAAAATGTCGACTTAGTTTGAAACTGTTCATTGAAAATACAAGTAAATATATGTTAAAAATGTTAGCAACTTGTAATAAAATTTTTATATACCAAATGTATGTACATTCTAAAAATGGGACGGGTCATTAAATGGACGATAAATTTCAAAATCTAAAAGTCATGGTAATTGATGATTCAAAAACCATTCGTCGTACAGCCGAAACATTATTACAACGTGAAGGTTGTGATGTGGTCACCGCAGTAGATGGCTTTGAAGCTTTATCAAAAATTGCTGAAGCAAATCCAGATATTGTTTTTGTCGATATCATGATGCCGCGTCTAGATGGCTATCAAACTTGTGCACTGATTAAAAACTCACAAAATTATCAAAATATTCCTGTCATTATGCTATCGAGTAAAGATGGCTTATTTGATCAGGCTAAAGGACGTGTTGTCGGTTCTGATGAATATTTAACAAAACCATTCAGTAAAGATGAACTTTTAAACGCAATTCGTAATCACGTAACAGCATAAGTTTTGTATTGGGGAAGAGCATGGCTCGTATTTTGATTGTAGATGATTCGCCTACAGAAACATTCCGTTTCAGAGAGATATTAGGCAAGCACGGATTTGAAGTCATTGAAGCTTCAAATGGTGCAGATGGGGTAACAATGGCACAAGCAGAGCTTCCTGATTTGGTGCTTATGGATGTAGTGATGCCTGGTGTGAATGGTTTTCAGGCAACACGTCAAATTGCGCGTGGTGAAACAACCAAACACATTCCAGTTGTGATTGTGAGTACCAAAGATCAAGCAACTGACCGTGTTTGGGGTAAACGTCAGGGGGCATGTGATTACTTAACCAAGCCAATTGATGAACAGCAATTGATCGATACCATTAAGCAGCACCTCAACGCAGGATAAACTATGGCAGCGAACGGATTTATCGAATTACTTCGCCTAGCGAAACGTGGGAATAAAAACTACGTTTCGACTGAGAATGAAGTAAACCGATGGTCAGGGATTGCATTTGAAATGATGGGGCAATATTTCGTTGCCCCTCTAGGTGAGGTTTCGGAAGTTATTTATCCACCAAAATATACGCCTGTTCCAAATACTCAGTCTTGGGTGATGGGGCTAGCGAATATTCGTGGACGACTGCTTTCTGTTGCAGATTTGCCACACTATATTTCTGGACATCGAAGCCAATATTCACCGACACAAAAAGTCTTATGTATCAGTCATCATGATCATTATGTCGGATTAGTCGTCGATCAGGTTTTGGGCATTCAACACTTCAATAAGAAAAGTTTCTTTTCTAAACATAAAGATTTAGATAGTAATTTACAAGAATATTGCCAAGGGTATTTTCATCAACATAACCAACAATGGCATGTTTTCTTATTTAGTCGTTTATTGCAAAATCCAAAATATATGAACGCATCTATAAAACTTATAAATTAATATAGTCCCACTCATTAAGAATGAAGGCAAAATTCGGGGAGAAGCTGCATGGGCTTTAAGCTAAAAAAGAAAAATGCAGGTGAAAGTACCAACCGTTCAGGTGGTAATGCTTTAGTAGCAAAATTTCAATCACAGACGGAACAGTTTTCACGTGTATTCGGTGACAGTGAAAAGTCCAAACCATTAATTTTGGGTGCAGCATTTTGTATCATCTTGGCCCTATTCCTTCTGTTATATCTATTCTATAGCGTACCGCGTAATAATGAATTTACGCGTAGTTTGGGTGACTTACGTTTATTATCTCAAACGATTTCACGCCAAGCGACAGAAGCAACTGCTTCAGGTACGCCAGAAGCGATTAAAAAATTGACAGATTCGCAAAAGACGTTCGCTGAAAACCTTGAAACAGTGAATGATATTCATGCGAGTACTCCAGCACTACGTGAAGTAGATGCACAATGGAAAAAAGTTTCTGAAAATATTGATTTAATTGCTTCACAACAAAAAATCATTAATCAGTTATATGACACCAACATTGCGATCAGTGAAAGTATTCCAGGTATTCAGGCTGAATATAACTTGATGGTTGACCAAATGGCACGTCAAAATATGCCAAGTAGTCAGGTTGTTATTGCGAAAAACCAGGTGTTTATTGCAGAACGTATTTTACGTTCGATTAACTCGGTATTAACAGGTACGACTAACTCAAGTGCATCAGCAGATGACTTTAGTGCAGATACTGAAACGTTTGGTTCGTATTTGAATGCCCAAATTAATGGTAGTGCAGAACTGGGTGTACAACAGATTGCAGAACCTGCTTTACGTGAATCTTTAGATGGGATTAAAGCGGAATATGATGAAGTATTAAAATCTGCGGCAGCAACAGTTTTAAAGAACTCCACGCAAATTGTAAAAGTACGTCAAGCTTCTTCTTCAATTTTTGAACAATCAGATGCATTGTTAACAAACTTAAACAAGCTATCTGGCGGTACAGGCTGGTCAATTGCAATTCCTGCCTTGGGTCTAATTCTGGCACTGATTGGCTTCTTATTCTGCGTATTTAAATTACTGGTACTTCGTGGTGAAGCTGATAAGGTTCGTGTATCACGTTTACAAGAAGAATATGACCGTAACCAGAATGCGATTTTACGTTTACTCGATGAAATTGCCGACTTAGCAGATGGTGACTTACGTTCATACGCAACGGTATCTGAAGATTTTACGGGCGCAATTGCCGACTCGATTAACTTCGCGATTGACCAATTACGTGAGTTAGTTTCGCGTATTACTGAAACTTCAGCAGAGGTTGCACACTATACGCAAAATACGCAGGTCATTACCAACCAGTTAGCCGAAGCGTCTGAGCATCAGGCACAAGAAATTGCAGGTGCATCTGCCGCAATTAATGAAATGGCAATGTCAATTGACCAAGTATCTGCCAACGCTTCTGAATCAGCTACGGTAGCAGAACGTTCAGTACAGATTGCAACCAATGGTGCAGAAGTCGTAAACCGTTCAATCGAAGGTATGGATATCATTCGTGAGCAGATTCAAGAAACATCAAAACGTATTAAGCGTTTGGGTGAGTCATCTCAAGAGATTGGTAACATTGTTGCCCTGATTAACGATATTGCAGACCAAACAAACATCTTGGCATTAAACGCAGCCATTCAGGCATCTATGGCGGGTGAAGCTGGTCGTGGTTTCGCGGTTGTAGCCGATGAAGTACAGCGTCTTGCGGAACGTTCTGCCTCTGCAACCAAGCAGATTGAAACACTGGTAAAAACCATTCAAACAGATACCAACGAAGCCGTTATTTCAATGGAACAAACCACTTCGGAAGTTGTCCGTGGTGCGAACTTGTCTAAAGATGCGGGTGTTGCACTGGATGAGATTCAAAACGTATCGGGTAACTTGGCAAAACTGATTGCGAGCATTTCGGATGCAGCAAAACTGCAATCGGCATCAGCAGGTCATATTGCAACCACGATGAACGTTGTACAAGAAATTACGTCACAGACCACAACAGCGACTTTCGATACAGCACGTTCGGTTTCTGAACTTGCCAATATGGCAGAATCTCTGCGTGAATCTGTAACGGACTTCAAACTACCTGAATAAGTTAGCTATTCAAAGGGTATTCCGATCTGACACAGGTCGGAATACTTATCTAGTTTTAAGCATCGAACCGCTGTACTTCTAGAACAAAGTTCGGCGTGATGATTACACTCAGGTTTTAGCGCCTTTTATGGTGGCGAGAAACGTAAGAAGCCAAAGCTATGAAAGAAATATTAAAAAATTTAGTCGATACGACAACGCTTCCAGAAGATAGTTATCTTGAACAAGATGCTGAAATTCTAGAGATCTTTGTAGAAGAAATTGAAGAAATTTTTGAAGAATTAGATACTGTTTTTGAGCAGTGGTTAGCAAATCCTTCTGATCAGGATACTTTAACGACCATTCGACGCCATTTTCACACTTTGAAAGGCTCGGGTCGTATGGTGGGGGCAAAGTCTGCTGGTGAAGTGGCTTGGGCTGTCGAAGATACTTTAAATCGTGTCATTTTTGGTTCTGTTCCTTTAGAGCTTAAGATCCAGAAATTTGCAGAAACGGTTTATCGTGTTTTTCAGTTCAAGCTTTATCCGCAGTTTAAATCGGTCAAACCGATAGAAATTGATTTAAGACCTTTGGTTCTATTGGGGCAAGAGCTACAACAGGGTCGATCAATTGAGCCTGCACTTGAAGAGTTATTATCTTTAGCGGATCGACTCAGATCTTCGGATGATTTGACTGGACTGGAATTGGGTGCTTCTCAAGTAGATATTGTCTTGGTGGAAGAAGAGCTATCTACCGAATCTAGCGATTTGCAAGAAGAGACTACTTCAATTTTCATTGAAGAAGCGGAAGAACATCTTGCAACGATTGATCACTTCTTGAAACAAGAAGCTGGCGAAGTGCCTGATTATAATGGGTTGATTCGTGCCTTGCATACTTTGCGAGGTAGTTCATCTATGGCGCACATCCAGCAAATTTTTGATGCCAGTTCAAAAGTTGAGAATTTATTTAAGACGCTTTTACAAGAAGAGATTGTTTCAACTTCAAATGAAACAGTATTACTCATTCAGTATGCAGAATTTGTACGAGACTTTTTGCATATTCTACGTCAGGGTAAAGTCGAAAATTTAAGTCAAGTTGATCAAACTTTTAATCAAGCATGGGAAAATTACGGCTTTAATCAAGAAGAGTTTGAATCTAGTGCAAATCCACAAGGTTTAGTATCACAATTAATTGAATTGGATATTGATCTGTTATTGGATGCAGAGCTCGAATTTGAAAAACGGATTAAAAATGAATTTCCTACTTATGTCGAGCACTTAAGTCAAAAAGCAAATTTACTCGCTGAGCATACCAATAATCGTGCTTCACAGGGGATTCATGATTTTATTCAGATTTTAGATAAATGTTATCAAACGCTTTTAGCTAAACCGACCTTACTCAATATTGACTATGCTTATGAGTTATTTGCTCAGGCGCATCAAGAATTTATCTATCTGTTTGATACTTTAGCTGCGGGGCAGCGCATAAGTTTATCTGCACCAGCAGAGCAAGTGCTTCAAAACTTAACGGCATTTGTACAGCAAGATCTGGAAATTTTTGATCCAGTTGAGGAAAACCTATCTGTAGAAAATGCTTCTGAGCTTGAAGCAGATTTAACAGCCGAATCTGGTCATCAGGTCGCTGCGGTTAACTTTGCGACTTTGTCAAAACGCTTGCACAGTGATGCGAAATTAGTGGATGTCGATGAAGCCAATCGACAATTTGATGAAGATCTATTGGATATCTTCCTCGAAGAAGCTGATGAGTTGCTGATGGGGATGGATCAGGATGTTCATACATGGAGCAGTGATCAATCCAATACGGCGGCATTGAATAATTTAATGCGCTATTTGCATACCCTAAAGGGTGGTGCAAACATGATTCAAGCGACGCATATTGGTTTAATTGCACATGAATTAGAAACCATTTATGAGCGTATTATTAATCAGCAAATTCAAGCATCTCCTGCTTTGATTCAGATTGTTCGTTTGGTTCAAGACAACATTGCTGATCGTATTCAAACGATTCGAGAAGAAAAAGTTGATTATCCAGCTCCAGAAGCGATTGATATTTTAAATAATATTCAAGCTTTGGTTGCGGGATCTGTGGTATCTACAGCTACAGAGGTGGTTGCAGAACAAAAACTGCCTGCTGTTGAGCAGGTGGTTGCATATGAAGCTACGACCATTGAACCGCCAGTTGTACAGCCTGTGCACGCGGAAGTCAGTCCATTTGAAGAAGAACCTGAAACTTCCGATTGGGTTGAACCAGTATCACAATCGAACATTGTTGAGCCACCACTTCAAGTTGAATCTTTAGCACTTGATGAGAGTGTACGCTCAATTGTTGAAGAAACTTTCTACGAAGAAGCCGCAGAAATTTTCGATACCATGGAAAAGTTGCTGCGGAATTGGTCCGAGCAGCGTAGTGACCGTAGTTTATTGCTTCAATTGCAACGTGCAGCACATAGCCTTAAAGGTGGTGCGCGCATGGCTGAAATTGAGCCAGTAGGGGCTATTGCATATCGTTTAGAAAGTGCTTTTGAACAGTTTGCAGTTCATCACTTCAATTCAAATGTTTATGATCCATTACTACAAACCACGATTACATGGTTAAGACATGCAATTTTTGACCATGATTATACTAATTTCGATAGTTTAAAAGCGGGCTTGGAAGCGATTGAATATGCAGATGTCACTGTTCAATTGCCAAGCCGTAATAACTCTAGCCACACGCAGATTACTGCGCCAAGCTTTGAATTTATTCAAGGGGATGGAGCAGAACCACCTGCAATGATGGGTGAGTGGGAAAGCTTTGGAGCCAATGATCAATCGAATGAGATGATTCGAATTTCAGCTGATTTGATTGAGAAGATGATTGATTTGTCGGGCGAAAATTCGATTAACCGTTCACGTATTGAAATGGACCTTGGTCAATTAGGCAATACATTGAATGAAATGGAATTGGCGATTAAGCGTCTTGCAGACCAGTTACGTCGAATGGAAGGTGAATTAGAGTCACAAATTATTGCCAAACATGGCAGTGAAGTTGGTCGATATGCTGACTTTGACCCATTAGAAATGGACCAATATTCATCGTTAAATCAGTTGTCTAAATCCTTGGCGGAATCTGCTTCGGACTTGGTCGATTTCAAGAGTACTTTGGCTGAAAAAATTCGTGATACGGAAGGTTTATTATTACAACAATCTCGTATTCAGGCCGAAATTCAAGAAGGCTTAATGCGAACACGCTTGGTGCCTTTCTCGCGTTTATTACCTCGTTTGCAACGTATTGTGCGCCAGACAGCTTCAACGCTAAACCGACCTGCTGAGTTAATTGTCAACAATACTGAAGGGGAACTGGATCGTACTATTCTTGAGCGTTTAGTGACCCCGCTTGAGCATATGTTACGAAATGCTGTCGACCATGGTATTGAAGACCCTGCACAGCGTCAGTCGGCAAACAAGCCTGAAATTGGAAAAATTGAACTCAATATTAGCCGTCAAGGCACAGATGTTGTAGTCGAATTCCATGATGATGGTAAAGGGATTGATGTAAATCGAATCAAAGAAAAAGCGATGTCTTTAGGTTTGATGAAAGCTGATCAATTACTTGAAAAAGAAGAGATTCTACAGTTTATTTTCCATCCAGGGTTCAGTACAGCACAGCAGATTACCCAAATTTCTGGACGTGGTGTCGGTTTGGATGTCGTGCAAAGCTCGATTAAAGCGTTGGGTGGTCATGTTACTGTAGACTCAACACTTGGAAAAGGAACAAGTTTTAGTATCCGCGTTCCAACGACTGTGGCTGTAAGTGACGCCTTAATGGTGAAATCTGGCGATCAGCAATTCGCACTTCCTTTGGCGCACATTGAGCGTATTGTTCGAATTGCACCAGCAACTTTGGAAACTTACTTTAATAGTAAAGAAGATTATTTCAAGATTGATAACCAAAGCTATAAGTTACGTTATATTTCGGAATTTGTTTCCAATCAGCCTTTACCGCGCTTAAGCAGTATTGCTCATTCGTTGCCTGTGCTGTTAATTAAGGGCAATAGTGGTCAAACCATTGCCTTATTGGTTGATCAGTTGATTGGATCACGTGCACAAATTGTGGTGAAACCAATCGGTCAGCAATTTGCTGCAATTGGTGCAATTACTGGTGCAACCATTCTGGGTGATGGTCAGGTGTGTTTGATTCTGGATGGTCAAAATATTGCCCGTCAAGTGCAAACGACACAACGTGTGAAACATGGACATGACCAACGTGATTCATACCGTTACAGTGATACACGTCGTTTAATTATGATAGTGGATGACTCGGTTACAGTACGTAAAGTGACTTCACGCTTGTTAGAACGACAAGGTTATGATGTGGTCACTGCAAAAGATGGTGTTGATGCTATAGAGCAGTTAGAAAACGTCAAACCAGATTTAATGCTACTGGACATTGAAATGCCACGTATGGATGGATTTGAAGTGACGAACTTGGTTCGCCATCATGAAGTTCATAAGCAATTACCAATTATCATGATTACATCACGTACAGGTGAAAAGCATCGTGAACGCGCATTTAGTTTGGGTGTAACCCATTATATGGGCAAACCATTCCAAGAGGCTGAATTGTTGAATAACATTGAAAGTCTTTTGACTGTGAAACAGGGGTAATTTGATGAGTGAGAAAATCGCGAATAAATCGGTTTTAGACCAAATTAGTCAGCAAGAGTTACATCATCTTATTACAGTTTCTACTGGATTTATTGATGCTTACATCATTCAGTGCTATGGCAAAGTGGCAATGTTATTGCCACAAAATATTGTGCTTTCTGCGTTGGATAGCCAGACACACGTTTCTTCAGTGGAGTGGCATGATGTGAAATTACCTGTTTATGCAGTGAATGATCCTGCAAAAGAAACAGGTGTTGCATTGGTGATTGAAGGTGATGAAGTCGATCAGCGTTTTGCCTTGATGTGTAATGAAATGCCGAAATCTGTGCGTGTTCGTATTTCTGAGGTGGTTGACGAAGAAATGACAGTCACTGATCCAATGGTGTTTCAGTACGTGAGAATGGGTGAGCAAACTTTTCAAGTGCCTAATGTTGTACAGATTCAAACCAGTTTAGGCATCAATTAGTCAAGCTTCAATAAAAAAACCCATGTTCAACATGGGTTTTTTTTATTGTTTGATAGATCCGAAATTTTAAGTCAATAAACCTTCCAGAATTTGTTCATAAATTTCAGCTAAAGGCTCTAAATCGGCCACATTTACGTGCTCATCAATTTGATGGATGCTGGCATTAAGTACTCCAAGTTCAAGTACTTGAGCGCCTGTAGGAGCAATGAAACGACCGTCCGATGTACCACCACTCGTAGATAATTCAGTTTCACGACCAGTCACATTACGAATTGCATTTTGAGCTGCACTAACCAACTCGCCCACTGGAGTGAGGAATGGTAAACCTGAATGTGTCCATTGAATTTCGTACGTCAAACCATGACGATCTAAAATTTCTAACACACGTGTTTTCAACTCTTCTGCTGTGACTTCTGTAGAATAACGGAAGTTAAATGTCACAGTCATCGTACCAGGAACGACATTGGTTGCACCTGTACCTGCTTGAATATTGGAAACTTGGAACGAAGTTGCAGGGAAGTACTCATTCCCATGATCCCAAACGGTATCGCACAGTTCAGCAATGGCTTTAGAAGCCATGTGAATTGGATTAATCGCAAGATGAGGATAAGCCACGTGACCTTGCTTACCTTTGACTGTGAGTACCGCATTTAATGAACCACGACGGCCATTTTTTACGATGTCACCTAAATGATGCGTACTTGATGGCTCACCCACAAGGCACCAAGTCATTTTTTCTTGGCGAGCCTCTAGGGTTTCAATAACTTTGACGGTTCCATTAATCGCAGGACCTTCTTCATCAGAGGTGATTAAAAATGCGATTGAGCCTTTGTGATTTGGGTGCTTAGCCACAAATCGTTCCGATGCCACCACCATTGCCGCCAATGCAGTTTTCATGTCTGCACTACCACGGCCATAGAGCTTACCATCCCGAATTTCTGGAATAAAAGGCTCTGAGTGCCAAGCATTCAAGTTGCCTGTTGGTACCACATCTGTATGTCCTGCGAAACAAAAAACAGGAGCTTCAGTCCCTTTACGCGCCCAAAGATTATCAACATCATCAAAACGCATAGGTTCAATGTTAAAACCAATTTTTGCTAAACGTTCAGCCATAATGTTCTGACAGTCATGGTCAACAGGTGTAACAGAAGGTTGGCGGAGTAATTGCAGACTAAGTTCGAGTGTTTCAGAGTGATTCATACAGAAAAGCAAATGAAAAATTTGCTGCTATGATAGGCGAATCGAATCAATAAAGGGAGTTTTGATATAAAAAAACCTTATCGTTTTGATAAGGTCTTGATGTTCTTTGGGGGGATTATAATTTGTCTGCACTTTTTTCCGCACTATCTGTAACGACATCCCCAACTTTGGAAACGTCTTTACCTACACCTGCGACGGTATTACAACCTGCCAG
Source organism: Acinetobacter sp. AM (assembly GCF_003105055.1). Classification (NCBI taxonomy): domain Bacteria; kingdom Pseudomonadati; phylum Pseudomonadota; class Gammaproteobacteria; order Moraxellales; family Moraxellaceae; genus Acinetobacter; species Acinetobacter sp. AM. The sequence goes on from NZ_QETG01000009.1 coordinate 84,210, forward strand.
AAAAAAAGTGAGTAGTAATGAGATCGCAATTGCTTTTTTCATAGTGTTCTCCAAAACATGAATTATTATCTTGAGCACATATAGATTAAAAAACATTCAGCATAAACAGTACCATGATTTCATTATAAAAAAGTTAAAGAATGTATATGGCGCCATTTTACTGCTGAACGTAATGCTGTAGCAGAGGGCGGTTGCGATACATATAAAAATTTTGTTCCCCATCTTTATCCAAATAACAATACAAACCATCAGTCCAGAGCCGTGGTGTTATGCTGGTTGCAGATGCGTGAGGGCAGAGCCATTCATGTCGCTGTAAACGATAAGGTGATGCAGCGTGAGGAATCACATCATAGCCCCACAAGCCTATTCTACGGTGCTGGTTCACCCAATGTGGTATTTGCTGTGTCGTTGCATGTAAAGGAATATACAGTTGACCTTTTAAGATGACAAAGCGTTGTTGTATTACGTGATTAAGTGCTTGATCAAATTGAAACTGCTTTTGGGTAAAATGGTTTAATTTACGTTTTAATGTATCTGTTCGATTGAGCCCATACCAATGCGGAAAAGAAAAATCACATTCTGCCAAATAATATTTTAATGCCACTTCCCAATGTTCAATTTGATTGGTCTGCGTATTCTTAAGTAAAAAATCTAATTCGCCTAAAGTTTTTGGGCCTGCAATTTGTTGGATGCTATGCCCTAAAAGCTCATAAGGGTGATAATTATGATCACGTAACCAAAACCAAATGAACATTTCAAAGCGTAATCCAAGTCGAGTGCTTTTTAATTGATTTAAAAAATCTTCTAATTCGCTCGGATGCTGATCTAAATACTGTAGTCGTGTTTGGTAAAGATGAAAATATTGTGTCCAAATAAGTGCAGTATGCAATTGAAATGATTGTTGGATATTAAATTGATCTGGATAAGCGCTCAGAATATTGGGACTGGCAAGGCTAAAAGCCAATTGCCGCACCAGTGGATTTTTAAAATACAGCCATGGTTCAAAAAGATGGTCTTGTTGTAAGGTCAAAAACATAGTGAAAACCGAAATGGCAGAATAATGTACAGAATTTAAAAAGGATAAAGTGTAAAAACATTTTATACTAGCGCAATTCTGGATTAGGGCTTGAAGATGAATATATTGTTTTGGCGAAGTTTAGTGGTGCTTTTTGTCATCCTTGGCTTTATTGGTGCTGTACTACCAGGTATGCCAACAACAGTATTTTTAATTTTAGCTGCTTGGGCAGCCTCAAAAGGTTGGCCGCAAGTGGATGATTGGTTATTGAATCATCCCAAACATGGCGCAACATTACGTGCTTGGCGTGAAAATGGCACTGTGCCACGCAAAGCCAAATGGATTGCATCGATCATGATGTTGTTTAGTGGTGCGTTGATGCTATTCACAACCGCCCCATTTGCAGTCAAAGTCTTTACTGACTTAACCATGTTGATTGTAGCGATTTGGTTATGGTTGCGTCCAGAACCAGTTTCGCGTGAAGCACGATAGATGATGCTCATAACAAGTGCACGTTTTTTAGGACAGTTCAATGCAATATTCATTACAACAAGCAGATATTTTAATAGATTTGGCAGAGCAAACTTTGCAACTACCTAAGTATAATAAGTTTTATGTGATTTCATCGGGTAAAAATGGGATTGGTGAACAAGAAAATAGCGGCAAGACGCCAAGAGGATGGCATCAAGTGGCATTAAAGTTTGGTGAGTTTGCACCAATCAATGCAGTCTTTATCGCACGTAAAGAAACAGGGGAGGTTTATGATCAGGCGCTTGCCACAGAATTTCCAGAACGTGACTGGATCTTGTCACGTATTTTATGGCTTGCTGGTTTAGAGCCACAGTTTAATCAAGGTGAGGGGTGCGATACCTTCAATCGTTATATTTATATTCACGGTACACCAGATAGCGAACCAATGGGTATTCCAATGTCGCATGGCTGTATCCGCATGCGCAATCAAGATGTGATTGAGTTATTTGAACTGATTCCTGAAAATGCATTGGTCTATATTTCTGAACAAACTTTAAATTTAAGTTAAAACACCAGTATTTTTGTCTATACGTTCAAAATGCTTGAAAATAAAGAGATGGTCGTGTGTGAAAAATAAGCATATTTTCTAAATAACTTGCAGAATTTGCTTGTTTTTATAGCAAAACACTTATTTTTTAATCACTCAAACATAAAATTATGAAAACAGTGAGAAAAGCGTTTGACACTGGGTCAGGATTCTCTATAATGCACCACACAAACGATGAAGACGTTAAGGGCGCTTAGCTCAGTTGGTAGAGCGTCTGCCTTACAAGCAGAATGTCGGCGGTTCGATCCCGTCAGCGCCCACCAAGCCTTTACGTTAAACTCTCAGTGCAGCGGTAGTTCAGTTGGTTAGAATACCGGCCTGTCACGCCGGGGGTCGCGGGTTCGAGCCCCGTCCGCTGCGCCACTTGAAGAGTTTAATAATTGTTTGTACCACAAATGCGATATTGTGTAAGTGCAGCGGTAGTTCAGTTGGTTAGAATATCGGCCTGTCACGCCGAGGGTCGCGGGTTCGAGCCCCGTCCGCTGCGCCATTTACACAAAATAGCTTTTGAGGGCGCTTAGCTCAGTTGGTAGAGCGTCTGCCTTACAAGCAGAATGTCGGCGGTTCGATCCCGTCAGCGCCCACCATAATCTTTGCGATGCAGCGGTAGTTCAGTTGGTTAGAATATCGGCCTGTCACGCCGAGGGTCGCGGGTTCGAGCCCCGTCCGCTGCGCCATTTCAAAGAAGTTTTACAGTTTGACAAGCTGTGTTTTAAAAGATAAGCCTTGCTGTTTATCTTGCATCATAAAAATCGTGATGCTATTTTTAATGCCTTAGGGCGCTTAGCTCAGTTGGTAGAGCGTCTGCCTTACAAGCAGAATGTCGGCGGTTCGACCCCGTCAGCGCCCACCATAATTTTGACAGATTATGGATTTTGGTTTTAAGAATTCCGTGTTGCAGCGGTAGTTCAGTTGGTTAGAATATCGGCCTGTCACGCCGAGGGTCGCGGGTTCGAGCCCCGTCCGCTGCGCCATTTTAATATCTTATTACCCTGAATAAGATGTTTAATCCAGATAAAGCTCCTTTATCTAGATATGATAAAAATAGGTCTCTATTTTTATTCTTCAGGGCGCTTAGCTCAGTTGGTAGAGCGTCTGCCTTACAAGCAGAATGTCGGCGGTTCGATCCCGTCAGCGCCCACCATATATCTCCTTCATATTGTTTAAACTCAGTCTTTTATATAGAATTTATTATTCAATAATAATTCAATATATATCATTGATATGAGAAACCCTTATCAGCGTAAAGCTGCATCTAAAAGTCATAATTCTAGCCTGAGTGCGCAGAATATCTATCGGCAATTTATTGAAAATATGGTTGCTCAAGGATCTGTGAGTGCTTTATATCAGGATGGTTGGGCATTATGCGCAACCCCGACAGGGCAACGTGCATTTGCAATCTGGCAAAATAAAAATTTAGCTAAATTGTTGATTAGGGACAATTGGGCAGATTATCAATTGAAAGAGATCAGCCTCAAAGATTTGGTAGAAAAACTGATCCCCTATCTAAGAAAGGAACATACCACCATTTCTTTGGACTTAACGCCTGAGGGGCAAAATATCTTGGTTGCACCAGAAAAACTATTATTAGATTTAAAAAACTATTTATATCAAGTGTACATGCAAAAACCTGAGTTATTTCAGGACATGAAGCTTCCTCTACCTCGTCATATTCGTCTGAATTAATCCTTAAAATTCATTGAAGAGCCAGCCACTACCATAAGCAAAATATTCTCTGAGCCATGAATTATAACGGTTAATCAGAGGTGTAGGGGCGGCTACAGTAATGATATGACGATAGCCTTGTTTACGGGCAATCGCGGCAGCTCTTAAGGTATGAAAATCACTGGTAACGATGGCAATGGGTTCATTTAATTGAATATTGAGCTGAGCAAGAATTGGTTGACTATTTTTTAGATTTAAATCAGTACTGGTACTTTTGTCTTCAAGCCAAATACGGGTAGGGGATATAGAGAATTTTTGCTGCACATACTTGGACATAATCTCTGCTTCAGTGTATTTCTCTCTAAAATCTAAACCGCCCGTCATAATGAGGGGAGCGTTGGGTTGTTGTTCTGCCAGTGCAGCCGCCTGATCTAAACGTTGTGCTAAGGTGGCGGAAGGTTTCCCATTTTCTATGCCACTTCCCAAAACAATAATGGCTTTCACAGGGGCTTGCTGAGTATTGTTTTGAGTTGCTAGGTGTAAATAGACAAAAAAGCAAACTACACTCGTGCTCCAAAGTAGAAAACCTAAGCAGCCCACACGCCAGAGGATATTTCTCAATGGTGTTGTATGAATAGAAATTTGAATTTTAGGGTGGAAAATTGCAAAGACCAGTAGTCCTAATCCAATCAACAACGGCAGTATAGTACCTAAATGAATTTTATTGAGACTGATTAAGTAAGCCCCATCCAGAAAGAGCACAGTTCCAATGAGTGCCGCGAATAGTCTTTTTAATGGTGTTGATTGCATAGGTATAGATTGGATTTATATATTTATGATGAATGGTAACTGAGTTTAAGGCATTGCTGCTTATGATATTGAATTGATCAATAAAAAACCGAGCCTATTTAAGCTCGGTTTTTTGTTTTATGCTACAGCTTTTTAGTACACATCGCGACGATAGCGACCTTCTTGACGAAGTTGTTCTACAGTGCTTTCACCTAGAATATCAATAAGGGCTTGATCGACATCTTGGGCCATTCCCTGAATGCTACCGCAGACATAAATGACTGCACCACGATTGAACCAAGAGATCAGCTCTGCTGCTTGATTACGTAGAACATGGTGTACATAGACCTTTTCAGCTTGATCACGTGAGAAGGCTAAATCCAGACGTTCTAACATGCCTGTGCTTTGCCACGCTTCAATCGTATTTTGATAGAAAAAGTCATGTTCACGTTGACGTTCACCAAAGATGAGCCAGTTTTGGGTGTAATCTGCACGGACACGCGCATGTAATAGACTCATCAGTCCTGCAATACCTGTCCCATTACCAATACAAATGATTGGGCGATTATCATCAATGAGGTGGAATGACTCATTATTACGAATACGTAGTGCAATCTCTTGACCGATTTCAGTGTGTGCAGTTAACCAACCTGAGCCTAAGCCAAGCTCACCTGTACGATCACTTTGCTGACGTACCACTAAACGTAGTGTTTGCTGTGATGGAATGCTGGCAATCGAATATTCACGCGAAGCCAAAGTTTGCAGTTGCTCAAGCAAATGTTCCATGTTGGCAAAAGGTTCAACATCGGTATTTAGTTGTTTATCCCATAATGCCTGCTCAATTGAAACAGCTAAGGATTCCACCTGAGTTTGGGGTGCAATTTGATGTTTCGCCATGAATTCAGCAATACGCTTCGCACTGTTGCCGGGTTGAATTTCAGCAATATCACCCGCTTGCCAATGTGCCTCATGCTGGGCTTGCAGTTCGATATTAAATGCCGGTGCGCCAAGACTATTAGGATTTAATAAATCACGTTGGGTTAATGTCCAGCGATCAAATGTTTTATCGATGTGCATGGCTTGTAAATCAAGCTTGCTGCTTTTCGCAAGTGCGTTATTCCAACGCTGTATATCTTCATGGTTGGCATTATCGACTTCTATGGTGTCGAACAGTGCATGAGCTTGATTTTGTTTGAGCCAAGCCGCAATGGCATGTCCGAAGCTACAATAACTGTCTGGATATTCTTTAGACCCTAAGGCCAATACTGCAAAATGCACATGGCTTAAATCTATTTTACTGTTCAGTATTTTTTTGGCAAAACCAGAAGCAAGATCAGGTGCATCGCCCGTACCGTAAGTACTTGCAACAAACAAGATTTGTTGAGCAGATTGCAGATCTTCTAGAGTCAGTTGTTGCACGGTTTTGACCGTTACAGGCTGGCGAGCTTCTTGTAAACTGGTGGCTGTACGCCAAGCCAGTTGTTCAGCCACACCCGTTTGTGATGCATAAGCAATGAGCCAAGGTTTTGCATTTGGATCTACAGTAATGCCGTGATGGCTTAAACGAGCTGCTTGAGTTAATTTCTTCTGCTTGCGACGTTTAAGGTAGAGCATCCATCCTGTGACAAAGAACAATGGCATTGCAAGTGCGGCAAGCATGGCAAAGAAGTGATACACAGGACCAAAGAAGCTACCACGGTGTACGGGCAGCATACTACTCATGATTTTCTCATTGAGCTTTTTGTCTGCATATAATTCAATATCTTGTATGGTCGCAGTTTGATAGTTATAGACGGCTTTATTTCGTGCTCGTTCATGTTGTGGAACTGGATCGACAAAACCGAGTTCAACTTGACCATCTGCTTTTTTAGGCAGATTCAAGGTGAGTGTGGAATAGTCATGTCCCAGTTTCGCTTGAACACCTGTCCAGGTTTGTGAAAGTACCGTTTGCATCTGTGCTGGACTCAGCTCAGCGTGGCCTCGATTTTGTATATTGGTATTATGAGAACGACCTTGTGGGGCATCACCACGTTGTTCACCTGATGCTCCACGTGGACCTTGCTCTTTAGGTTTACTGCCTTGCATTTCTGGTTTCGGTTGTTCAACACCCATAACTTTAAACATGCCACTACGCCACCAATCATAAGACCAGTAGAGTCCTGTGCATGCCATCAGTAAATAAAATACCACCACCCATGTACCAACAACGGCATGTAAATCCCACAGAAAATTACGACCTTTAAGTTTAGGCTTAACAAATAACCATTGTTTAACAGAGTGTTTTTTGGGCCAGCGTAAATATAATCCACTCAAGACGAAGAAAATCAGCATGAGTGTACAAGCAGCCGTAATTTGTTTACCTACAGGTCCAACAGTCAGATTACGATGCAATTGCTGCACAAACTGGAAAAAACCTTGTCCCTTTATTTCTGGTAGAACTTCAGCAGAGTAGGGGTTGACCATCATGTTATAGCCACGTCGAGCGCCTTCTTTGACAATATTGACCGTGCTTGAAGCAGTAGGGTCTTTCGCAATTGTGATGCTGTTAATTTGGATATTAGAATCGACATGCTGAAAATGTAAATAGAGTTCAGCTGGTGTCAGCTTGTCTCGATTTTCAGCCTGCACAACATAGCTATCCGTATTGATCCATTTAAGGATTTGTTGATCATAAGAATAAATAGCGCCAGTTACGCCCATGATGGACAGTATTAATCCAGCGGTAATCCCCATAAACCAATGAATTTGGAAAAATATTTTTTTCAACATGATGGTCAAGTGTTGGAAGTGTGAAAAAATTGACGAAATTATAACTTAAGATTTAGAAGATAATGTGGATTTTGAGGATAATATTTATTCTCATTATCATTTTTAATTTGTTTCGTAAAAAAGCCTTCATATTTCAGAAGGCTTTTTTTGTATTCGGCTGCTTAGATTTTCTTCGCTTCGCCTACAGATTCATTTAGATGTTTGCGAATGGTTTCGAAAGAGAAATTACGCGAGTCCATACGCTTAGGTAAAATATAGGCACCTTGTTGACCTTTCACTTTAAAGTTCAGCAACATAAATTCTGGTGTGTTATACCATTCGTAAATGTCTTTCCAGCCAATTGCACCAACACCTTCTTGCATGCCCATTTGTTGGCGCATCACGAGACCGTGAGGTTGTACGCCCAATTTTACGCCTTTGATTTCCTGCGCAGGAAATTCATTCATTTTGCGTTTAACATACCATTCTAAGCCATAAATACGAATTGCAAGGTATAAAGCCACCCCAACAATTGCCACCCAGCAGAAAATGGTTGAGTAGTTTTTTAATAAGATGATGCCCACAATCGCAAGAGCTACGATGGCACCCATAATCATCCATGCTTTGGTGCTAATTTTATTGGTACTACGCCAAATCACCATCTGAGCATGACGTTGCTCAGCTTCAGAGATTTCGTAGTTCACAGGTTGTAGCGTGTAAGCGTATAAATTTTTTGCGGTCATAGTGAAAAGAGCAAATTTAAAACTGGAGAAAGTTTAGCATTAAATAGTCAGGGTTGATACGTTATAAATGCATTGTATTGCGGGGAAATTGCTGCTTTTTTAACAGCAATTTTTTAAATGCCCCGCAAGCCTATTTGTAATGTGTAGAATTTAATATCTTTTATAAAGATGCAAACTCGGTCGCCTGATCATCACGTTCATTACTCAAGTTTTGTTTGAGGTGACTCAATTGCTGCAAGATGCTGAACATTAAAGATAATTGCTGCAAAATAATCAAAGACAATTGATCTTCTTTTTTATCTTGTGTCAGGCGTTGTCGAATGGTTTGCAACATATTTTGCGTCGTTAAATCAGGCATTTCATCTTTAAGTAATGCCCCTTGAATATCCTCCTGTGCTTGATTCAGCAGATTTAGAATTTCAGGATCTGTGATTTGGGCACGATGTGCGCCAAGTGCAGCGATATAACTCAAGAAGGTATGATTCAGACAAAGAAACTCAAAGGCCTGACTTTTTTGCGTAGGGTCAAAGTCAGGTTCGGTCGCAAGGGTTGAAATCAGGGATGCTACATCAGCATCAGTATTGTGTGCAGCACGTCGAACCACACGATAATTCAAACCATTATTTCGACCTTGTTTGTATTGTTGAATCACTTCATTTAAATAGTTACATTGAGCTTGTAAGCTACGTTGAATACTATGCGGCAGACGACGGAATTTCCAATCTGGAAAAATAAAGGTCACTCCTAGCCATGCAAGGGCGCAACCAATCAAGGTATCAATCATTCGTGGTACGGCTGCCGAAAATCCTAAACCATCTAAATTAAAATTAATTAAGGCCAAAATAGTGATAAAGGCAGTCGCTTGCGCATATTGTTTACTGCGTAATTCAAAAAACAACACGCCACTCAAAACTAGCAGCAGTAACTGACCTTCAATTGAAGGAATAAAGTACAGCACCGCTTCACCAATAATAATCCCAATGAGTGTGCCGACGATGCGTAGGCGGAGTCGCCGTTTGGTGGCATTAAAGTTAGGTTGGCAAACAAATAGGGCAGTTAAGATAATCCAGTATCCATATTGAATTTGGGTGACTTGTACAAAAATATAGCTGACCAACAGCACAATGGAGAGTCGAATGGCATGGCGAAACAATACGGATTCAGGTGTAAGATGCTGTTTGATTCGAATGACAATATCATCCCAACCTTTAAGGTCATCATCCTTCAGTTGGTTTTCAATATGTTTGCTTTTATCAAAAACAATATTTTGTTCAGTTTCCAAGTTACGCAGTTGTGCATCAATGGACTTCAGGTTCTGGTATAGAGAAAACAGGGCATTGATCCAAATCGGATCGTAATGGTTATCGTCGCGTAATTTTTCTAAAGATACCTTTAGATTTTGAAAAGCATGTTTAAAGCGCTTGTTATGTTTATAGTTTTTCCGCAATAAAATGCTTTCACTCAAATCTTTACAGGCTTTACCTTGAATAGACAAAATGCGTTGGAAGCGAAACAGGATATCGCTGTGTTCAAAAACTTTGGTCAGAATTTGATAGTCAATGTGGGCGGAATCTGCACGTTCATGGATATCTTGTGCGACAAAATAATATTGTAAACTACGCCGAGTATCGCGTTGACCACGGTCACCTTTTAAGCGAGTGAGCAGGGCTGTTTTCATTTCGTTAAAAATGCCCACCAATTTGCCATTTTCCAGTGACAAATCAATCATGCTTTGCTGGTAGCTTTGTGGAGTCATATCAACATCAAAAAGATTGGATTTTGCAAACAGGAAGTTACCTAGCGAGGAATAGCATTCGGATAATTTGTCTTGAACTTGGCGAACTGGGAACAATAAGAAACTGATGGTTGAAATTAAGCCATACCATGCGGCGCCTGCAACCAATAGCGAGGGTTGCATATACCATTCTTCAAATAAATGTACGCCCAACATGGAATATACGGAAATGACCAAACAACCATAAGAAATGGTGGCATAGCGGCGCCCCAAAGAGCCCAATAAAATAAAACCAATACAAGAGATGATCAGCCCGATGGCGAACAAAACAGGATGTGGGAAAAGAAAATAAATAGAGGTTGCTGTAACAAAAAAACCGATATAGGTATAAACCAAATTTAAAAGACGCACCGAGAAGCGGTCATCAATGTCACTGAGACCCGCGGCAACAACACCTAAGGTGAGGGGGATGGTTGCCAGTTGATAGTCTAAAAAATAGGGAACAAAAGCAGTCCCTGAGAACGCAATAATCATGCGCACGTTATACATAAAAGAGGTGTTATACGTGGTTTGCTTCAGACGAGTAAGCCAAGTGTTCAAGTGGTTTCCTTCAAGAGATGTACATCAAACCTTTATGCAAAAAATAGGTTTGAGTCAGGATTTAATTTCACTTTTCTGATCAAGAAATAATACTATGGAGAGTGTAAGCTTGTCTTGTTTCTTCGTAGTTAAAATTAAATATGAATACTCTGCAATCTCCCGTAAAAAAAACATATTCGACTTCTTGGATCATGTTATTGGCCCTATTAACTGCTTTAGGTCCACTTTCCATTGATATGTATTTACCTGCTTTACCACAGATGGCCAAAGACTTTGGGGTCAGTACCCAAATGGTGGCAAATACTTTACCTGCTTATTTTCTGGGGCTTGCCATAGGGCAGTTAATTTATGGACCTTTGAGTGATCGGATTGGGCGGAAGAAACCACTGTACTTTGGCTTAAGTCTATATGTGGTTGCCAGTTTATTGTGTGTGCTTGCAAGTAACGAATGGGCACTCATAGCTGCCAGGGTATTACAAGCACTTGGGGGATGTGTAGGGGTGGTGATTGCACGAGCTGCTATTCGAGACCGTTTAGATATGAATGCCTCGGCGCAGGCTTTTGCTAGTATGATGATTGTGATGGGGGTTGCACCAATTTTAGCACCCACACTGGGAGCATTGGTACTCAGTTATTTTAATTGGCATGCCATTTTTGTTTTTCTGATGATGATTGGTGTGGCTTGCTGGTTATGTATTCATTTCTTCTTTCAGGAAACCTTAGCGCCTGAACGTCGTCTACGTTTGAATTTAACCCAAATTTTTCAGTTGTATGCAGCTATTTTTCAAGATCGTAGCTTCCGTGTCCCAATGCTTGCAGGCTGTTTCTCGGGTGGCGTGCTGTTTTGTTATATCAGTTCATCCGCAGCTATCCTCATGAATGGTTATGGTCTGAATCAGCAACATTTTGCGATTGCTTTTGGTTCCAATGCTTTTGGTATTATGTTGTTATCAACCTTAAATAAAAAACTCGGTAAGCATCTTTCAGTTTTCACACGCTTGAAAATTGGTGGATTTATTCAGCTTGCAGGTGCTTTGGTGTTAGTGCTTGCAGGTCTGTTGCAACAAGCTCCAATTGGACTGGTGTATGCGGGTATGTTCTTGGCGGTTTCAGGGATTGGTTTTACAGGGCCGAATGCCATGGCATTGGCGATGTCAGAACAAGGTGCTCGTGCAGGAACCGCAAGTGCAGTAATGGGCAGCATGCAATTTGCTTGTGGCTTGCTGGGTGGCGTGATTCTGAATTTCTTGGTCTGGACAGACTTAATGAATATGGCGACTTTAATGTTGTGCTTTATTAGTATCGCGATGTTGGCAATCTTTAGTTTATCTCCAGAAAAAGTAATGGCTCAGTCATAGGGCTGAAGCGAAGTAAGACAGCCATCATCATGATTAAAAAAAGATGGCTGTCTTAAATATTTATGAAAGCGTTACTTGCGTAGAAATTGCTTAAAGTTGCGCAGAATACGGAAGCTCACATACAGCGCAATGAGGGCAAAAATCGCAATACCGAAGACCACATATTTTAATTGCTGAATGTCTTGTTGGAAGAAATTTTCGATTTGCGCATCGCTATATGCAAAACGGCTGACTTTCTGCGTTTGGCTGTCATGAAATTGAATATGTTGAATGTAATGCTGCTGTCCAATTTGTTTCAAACCAAGCGAGTCAATTTGACGTCGATGAGTTTGATTTTCAGCATCGATACACAGGTCTTGGGCATAATGCTCACAGCTTATTTTGGCAATAAAGCCTTGGTTGGCGACTAAAATAAAAACGGATTCGTCAGGTTTTTGATTGTTGGTGACCAAGACTAACGGTTTAGCTGTGCTAGATTTCAGCTCAAACTGCTGAGCTTGAGCCAAAGCCTGAGAGGCATTTTTAATTTCTAATGTTTTGACAACACATGTCCAGACCAATGCCAAGGTAATTAAAAAAATACTGGTTGCGAAACATAGGCGAAATACGGTTTTAATGGTCTGGTGCATAAATGAGTCAATATCCTAAAAGTTTAAAGCGCAAAATAGTGGGAGTCATTTGAATAGGGATTCAATCTAAACGCTTTGTTTAATTTTGCACAAGTTTTATGTTAAAAAAATTAACGAAACTAGGAGGCTAGCTTTAAAAGGCGGTACACTAAAAATGTAAAAAACAGTGTTTAATTCAATATTTAGTTTATAAAACATTGAGTTCATTCGCTTGATTTCACCCCTTGGTTAGCATCGGAACTCGCATGGGTAATTTTTTATTTCTTCAAATTTTCACCGTTATTTTTGCCTTATCAATTGCGACCACGATTTTTAACAAGCGAATTTTAGGTTTTCCACAGGCCATAGGCGTTCCTATCGTTTCTGCAATTTTTGTCTTTATTTTGCAGTGGGGAGCTAGTTTACTCAACGGTAATCAGTTTATTACCATCAATATTCATAATATCGAAAATGCTGTACGTCACATCGACTTTTATGACTTTCTGATTAATGGGGTGATTTGTTTTATTTTGACCTCCTCAGCCTTGAAATTCAAAGTGTCCGATTTACGCAGTTATTGGAAGCCAATCAGTATTTTAGCCAGTATCGCATTGGTGTTATGTGCTGTTTTTTTTGGTGTCGTACTCTATGGTTATCAATTTTTGGTTGGGAAGCATGTCGATCTGTTGGTGTTATTGCTTTTGGGCGCGGCTTTAGGTGCGACAGATCCGATTGGGATTAAAGGGGTGTTAAGTTCGGTTCGTGCGCCGCATCATTTAATTGTTAAGTTGGAAGGCGAATCCTTATTTAATGATGCAATGTGTATTGCCTTATTCATGACCTTACTCAATGTCTTGCAAGGTGAGCATTTTAGTTTTATCGGTACACTACAAACCTTACTATATGAAATTGTCGTCGCAATTATTATTGGTTGGGGTTTTGGTCTAGCCATTTTGAGATTGCTTCGTGGCAAACATGAAATGGAATCCCTCATTTTAACTACCGCTTTACTGGCATGCGGATCTTACTTGGTTGCACTGTTTGCACATGCTTCCGCACCAATTGCCTGTGTATTTGGTGGCTTAATTGTCGGAAATCGTTGGAAAGAAATTCTACAAGAACGTGAGATTCGGGAGGTCAATCACTTTTGGCATACCGTTGAGGGAATTATTAACTCCTTCTTATTTACCTTAATTGGTTTAGAACTCTTTATTCTAGATTTAAGCGTGAGTCTGATTTTGGGCGGTATTATTGCCTTTATTATTTTGCATGCATCACGTTTTGCAGCGAATTATCTTGCCTTTGCCTTTTTCCCAAGTTTCCGACACAAAAGTTATAACGGGAGTTTAGCGATTCTTTCTTGGGGTGGGGTACGAGGTGGAATTTCACTGGCTTTAATTCTTGCTGTTGCCAATATTCCACAATTGAGTGAATACAGCAGTATCCTGATTGGATACACCTTTATTAGCGTACTTTTATCGGGAGTGGTCTGTGGATTAGGGCTACCTGCCGTGATGAATGCCTTTTATTACAACCCTAATGAAGAAACAGAAGGCTTTAAAGGTTGGTATCAGCGTTTGTGCCATAAGATGAACCGTAAAGGTTTTCAGTATATCGTCGGGGAAGATGCGACTGGCAATGAAACCATCACCATTTATAACCCAGATGCCTTTGTCGATGTAAAAGCAGATGATGGGGTTGCAGCGGTGCACAATCCAGAAAAAGTCCAAGAAGTGAAACGACTGGAGAGCCCAGGTAACTTCTAATTGATCTTCAGCCTAGGAATAAACTCTAAATGCTTATTGCTAAAACATCTTCCCAAGAATTAGCACTATTAATTCTGCAAGTGGTTGCTTTAATTCCTTATGGAAAAGTTGCAACCTATGGACAAATTGCCAAGATGGCGGGTTTGCCCAAACATGCCCGTTTAGTTGGGCGTGTACTGCAACAAGTTGAAGATCAGCATTTGCCTTGGCATCGTGTGATTAATTCGCAAGGTAAAATTAGCCTAAGTAAATTGGACGATCAGGGGGATAATCTTCAAATTGTAAAATTACAAGCAGAGAATATTGTTGTGATTGCGGGGAAGATAAATTTAAAGCTCTATCAGTGGGATGGAGAAATTTGTAAAGTTGGTTGAAGGGTCTTACATCCAATGCTGAGTATGAATGTAAGACCAAGTTGATTAATCAAATTATTGACGAACCACCAATACAGGTACACTTGTGTCGCCCAGAATTTTTTGTGCAACACTACCTAAGAAGAATTTTTTTAGCCCTGTACGACCATGTGAGCCAATCACAATTAAATCGGCATTGGTTTCTTTGGCAGCATTAAGAATTTCCTGATGGATCATTTGCCCTTCAAGTAAACGAGTTTCAACAGTTAAGCCTTCAGCACCAAATTTAGCTTTGGCATCTTCAAGTGTGCCTTCAATTGATGTACGAGCACGTTCAATCAGATCGTTAGTCTGTGCCGCAGTAATATATTCGGCTGCAATGTAAGGGTCTAAAGCAAGTACTTGCACAACCGTAATTTTACTGCCAAAGACTTTGGCAAGTTCTGCTGCTTGCTTCACTGCTGCAAAAGAGGTTTCTGAACCGTCAACTGGAACTAAAATATTTTGATAAGCCATCTGTATTACTCCTTGTTTTCATTACAATCTTTTCTAAAACTGTTTTATCCGAGAGTTGCGACTCAAAACTATTGTTTATACTTTTATACTAACGCTAATTTTGATTTTATAAAACCTAGTATTTTCATAAGGATAAGGCTTTATAAACCGTCGATTCCATAACTTAACTTAGCATGTTTTTTGTATAAAAAGTATGCGTTGTTGTACTAAAGTCGGGTAAAAATTGTGATAAAAATGAAACAGCTAAGTTAAAGCATATTTTTATTAGAAATATGCTTAAATGAGTGAAACTTGGTCAGGTTTGTAAGGCATAGTATGATGTTGCTAACTTATTAATAACAAACAATACATGACTGATCAAACCCAATTAAACTGGAACAGAACAAATTTAGACAATATTGAAACCGCTTGGGAGGGTGATCTTTGGGATCGTAAGCGTCTAGGTATTCAACTGACGAGCTATGTTGATCGTTTGCAGTGTGGAGCTGTACTCGCTTTAGATGCCCGTTGGGGTGAAGGGAAAACTTGGTTTGTTCGACATTGGAAAAAACATTTAGAAGTTGAAAATCATAATGTGATTTATCTAGATGCATTTGCAAATGATTATTTGGATGATCCATTTTTAACTATCGCTGCTGAAATTAGCCAAACATTTAAAAATTCAGACAATATTGATGATGCAGATGTGAATAGTTTTAATGAGAAAACAGCATCTGTCTTAATTTCTTTAGCCGCAATACTTCCTGTAATCGCAGCAAAGGCTGGATTGCGTTGGATTGGTCTTGGTGGTGCAGGTGAGGTAATTCAAGAAGTTTATAAAGATGGCAAAGATGTTTATGACTCAGTCAGTGATGAAATAACTGGGAAACTCAAGGAACATATAGAAAAGAAAATTGAAGATCATCATTTAGAAAAAGAGACGATTCAAGATTTTAAAAAGGAATTAACTCAATTAGCAGATAAGTTAGAAAAACCTTTGGTTTTTATTATTGATGAACTTGATCGTTGCCGTCCTGATTTTGCAATTCGTTTGATTGAAAGAATTAAGCATTTCTTTGATATTCCTAAAATTGTTTTTGTTTTGGTAATGGATAAGACTCAATTTTCAAAGGTTGTTTGTCATAACTATGGTTATGATGATGAGTCAGGTGAAGAATATTTAGATAAATTTGTGGATTTCACAATTAGACTCAAAAGCACATTAAATGAACCTGACTTTTATGCAGAGGTGATTAAACATTTATTCGTGAATGTGCTTGGCTATAAATATGAGTTGTTAGAAAGTAATAATTTTTATCATGAGTGCAGAGCATATAATCAAGCCACTGGATATTCCAAAAGAGAAATTATAAATTTAATCCATAGGTTTTCATTATTAGTAACAGGAGATGATAAGAAGGACTCTCTAGTTCTAGCAGCTTTATTTTTCAAAAACTCTGAAGATTTATTTAAAGATATTTTTTTAGCCATCCATAATTATACAGATTTTATAATTCGTAAAAATAATAGTGCTTTTGGAGATGTGTGGTATGAAACTGATAGAGAACAAAGATCAAATATTATGCTGAATGTGTGGAGTAATTCATTCGGTGTAACATCATCTATTGTTAACTTTATAAACTTAGTTAAACAAAATATTGGAGATCGTGAGTCATTCATCAGTAGCTCTATATTTACACAGAAAATTGATCAAAAAATATTGTCATTACTTCAAAGTTATTCAATAAATTCTTTGTGTCAATCAAACCAGTTTGATCTTAAATGGTTTCAATATATAGAGTCAGGTATAAAACATTAAGTAAGATTTATATAAGCCTTTAGTATTTCAACATCATCCGTCTGTAACTGCTCACGCATCTTTAAAAACTGCTTTTCATCTAAGTCATAAAGTTTAAGGGCAAGCAGTTTTTGAATATCATCTTCTGGAAATCGGTATTTAATCACTTTGGCAGGCACACCACCCACAACTGCATAAGGTGGCACATCTTTGGTGACCACAGCCCCAGTCGCAACCACAGCACCTTCACCTAGTGTGACCCCTTGCATAATCATGGCACGACTGCCAATCCAGCAGCCATCTCCAATGATCGTATTACCTGCGAGAACAAAACTACGTGTATCAAAGGGAAAAGCTGAAATCCAGTCGGTACGATGTAGCTGATTACCCCCCATCATAATCACGCATTCAGCACCAAAACAGACAAAATTGCCAATATGCAGTTGGTCAATTGGTTTTTCGGGCGTAGAAGGTTTGTTATGCAAATAACGCACGACACAACGCTCAAAACCCTGATCCCAATAGGCTGAATAATATGAATAATTACCTTTAATGTGAATATTCGGATTCTTTACCGTTTTAGAGATGAATTCGAATTCGCACCAGTGTTTGACAGGAGAGTTAATCAAAGGTTCAGACATAAAAGACATCACAAAGCATGAGGATGTGTATTATAGCGGATCATATGACGTTTCCCTATTGGGTAATTTTGATGTGATTGTTTGTTGTATATCCAGATGACCATGCTGCGCTAACGAAAGAGATTCCAAAATAACCTAAACCCATGTTGGATAGAATTGGGAAAAAGAAAACCGGCAATAGCGGAAATTATGGTCGTCATCAGGATGATCATCACTGAGCTAGTACTGCTGTTAATATACATTGACCATGTGAATGCAAGCATTATTCCAAGGAAAATGCCACCAATTGCGTAGTAGAAAGCTTGGATGATTCTATTGTCCATTATTTGAGTAGTCGTTTTGAATATATGTTTATATTTATCTTAAAAGGTTTTGTACAAAAAGCCCCTCAAAAGAGGGGCTTGAATCGCTAATTACGCAAAATTAAAGGTATTCAACACTAACAATTTCGTATTCAACTTCGCCATTTGGCGTTTGAATTTTTGCTTCGTCGCCTTCGCTTTTGCCCAAAAGGCCACGTGCGATAGGAGAGTTCACTGAAATTTTATTGATTTTAAAATCAGCTTCGTCATCGCCCACGATCATATAGGTCTTTTGTTCTTCGGTATCTAAGTTTTCGATAGTGACTGTCACCCCAAAAACCACACGACCGTTCTGTTCAAGTTCTTTTACATCGATAACTTGAGCCGCACCCAATTTACCTTCGATGTCTTGAACACGACCTTCACAGAAACCTTGTTGCTCACGCGCAGCATGGTATTCCGCATTTTCTTTCAAATCCCCGTGCTCACGTGCTTCAGCAATTGCCGCAATAATACGTGGACGTTCAATACTTTTTAATTGATGTAATTCTTTCTCTAAGGCTAATTTGCCTTGGGGAGTCATAGGATAACGTTGCATTGTTGTCCCTCAAGTCTGTGAGTGTAAAAAATATAGGTTTATAAATGAAAAAAGCCCGCCACCGAGAGGTGACGGGACTTCTCGGTAAACGAATTAACCTACAGTTTGTAAATCTTGCAAACGGTATACATCCATTGGCAATTGAATCGCAAAAGCTTGGCATACAGCATCAGCACCGTTCAAGGTCGTCGTGTTATACACTTTCGCTTGAAGCGCTGAACGACGAATCGAGAACGAATCTTGTTGAGCTTGTTTGCCTTCAGTTGTATTGATAATGAGGTGAACTTCGCCATTTTTCAAGCGGTCCACGATATTAGGACGGCCTTCAGTGACTTTATTTACACGTTCACACTCAATACCCGCAGCTTTAATGAACTCATAAGTACCGCCAGTCGCAAGTACTTTGAAACCAAAGCCTACCAGTTGCTTCGCAATACCAACAGCACGAGGCTTGTCTGAATCACGCACAGAGATAAATGCATGCTTCACTTCGCCTTCTGTAGGAAGACCCGGTACGCGTTCATTCGAGCCTAACACAGCTTTATAGAATGCTTCACCAAATGTTTTACCTACGCCCATTACTTCGCCTGTAGATTTCATCTCAGGGCCAAGAATAGGGTCAACACCCGGGAATTTGTTGAATGGGAACACCGCTTCTTTTACAGAGAAGTGAGTCGGGATGATTTCTTTAGTGAATCCTTGAGATTCTAAAGATTGACCCGCCATACAACGTGCAGCGACTTTTGCTAAAGACTCACCGATACATTTAGAAACGAATGGCACAGTACGAGACGCACGTGGATTCACTTCTAGGATGTAAACGTCTTCGCCTTTTACAGCAAACTGTACGTTCATCAAACCAACAACGCCAAGCTCTTTCGCCATAGCAACAGTTTGACGACGCATTTCGTCTTGGATTTCAACTGAGAGCGAGTATGGAGGAATCGAACATGCTGAGTCACCTGAGTGAATCCCTGCTTGTTCAATGTGCTGCATAATACCGCCAATCACAACGTCTTTACCGTCAGATACACAGTCTACGTCAACTTCAATCGCATCATCTAAGAAACGGTCAAGAAGAACAGGCGCTTCATTTGATGCTTGAACCGCATCACGTAAGTAGCGTTTAAGTTCGTCGTCGTTGTATACGATTTCCATCGCACGACCACCGAGTACATAAGAAGGACGTACTACAAGTGGGTAGCCTACTTTAGATGCTTCAGCCATACCTTCTTCAGCAGATTTTACGATGCTGTTGTTGGGTTGACGAAGTTGAAGACGTTGAATCATTTGTTGGAAACGTTCACGGTCTTCTGCGCGGTCAATCGCATCTGGTGATGTACCGATAATGGGTGCACCCGCTTCTTCTAAAGCACGAGCCAATTTAAGCGGCGTTTGACCACCGTACTGAACGATAATACCTTTTGGCTTTTCAGTACGTACGATTTCAAGTACATCTTCCAAAGTGATTGGTTCGAAGTACAAACGATCAGAAGTGTCGTAATCCGTTGAAACTGTTTCAGGGTTACAGTTCACCATGATGGTTTCGTAGCCATCTTCACGCATTGCAAGCGCCGCGTGTACACAGCAGTAATCGAATTCGATACCTTGACCAATACGGTTAGGACCACCACCGATCACCATGATCTTATCTTTATCAGATGGATTTGATTCACACTCTTCATCGTAAGTTGAATACATGTATGCAGTGTCAGATTCGAATTCTGCTGCACAAGTATCCACACGTTTGTAAACTGGAGTCACGCCCAAGTTCCAACGGTGCTTACGGAATTGTTTTTGTGAAATACCCATCAAGTTCGCGATGCGAAGGTCGGATAAACCTTTACGTTTGAACGAACGGATGTTATCTGCGTTTAGATCACCAAAACCTAAAGTTTTGATTTCATTTTCAGTTTTGATGATGTCTTCGATTTGGATCAAGAACCATTTATCGATTTTTGTCGCTTGGAACACGTCTTCTAACGTGAAACCATGACGGAATGCATCAGCCACATACCAAATACGCTCTGGACCCGGAACTTTAAGTTCAACCAAGATCTTTTCTTTCGCGCCTTCAGTACCTACAGCGATTTTTTCATCAAAACCACATGCGCCCACTTCAAGACCACGAAGCGCTTTGTTTACAGACTCTTGGAAGTTACGACCAATCGCCATCACTTCACCCACAGATTTCATTTGCGTGGTGAGCGTTGCGTCTGCTTGTGGGAATTTTTCGAAGTTGAAACGTGGAATTTTTGTTACCACGTAGTCAATTGCAGGTTCGAACGAAGCAGGAGTCGTTCCGCCCGTGATGTCATTTTTCAATTCATCAAGGGTATAACCGACAGCCAATTTCGCTGCGATTTTTGCAATCGGGAAACCTGTTGCTTTCGATGCAAGGGCAGATGAACGCGATACACGCGGGTTCATCTCGATGATCACCATACGGCCAGTATTTGGGCAAATACCGAACTGAACGTTAGAACCACCTGTTTCAACACCAATTTCGCGAAGAACTGCTAAAGATGCATTACGCATCAATTGGTATTCTTTGTCTGTCAATGTTTGCGCAGGAGCAACAGTGATAGAGTCACCTGTGTGCACGCCCATTGGGTCAAAGTTTTCGATCGCACAAACGATAATACAGTTATCGTTTTTGTCACGAACAACTTCCATCTCGTATTCTTTCCAACCAATTAAAGATTCATCAATCAATAATTGTTTAGTTGGGGAAAGATCGAAACCGCGTTCACAGATTTCAAGGAATTCTTCTTTGTTATAAGCGATACCACCGCCTGAACCACCCATCGTGAATGATGGACGGATAATCACAGGGAAGCCGAAGCGCGCTTGAATTTCTAACGCTTCTTCCATGTTTTCAGCAATTGCAGCTTTTGGACATTCAAGACCAATTTTACGCATTGCTTCATCAAACAGTTTGCGGTCTTCAGCTTTTTCAATCGCTTCTTTACTCGCACCGATCAATTCAACATTGTATTTTTCTAAAATACCGTTGGCATCAAGTGCAAGCGCACAGTTCAGTGCTGTTTGACCACCCATTGTTGGAAGGACAGCATCTGGACGCTCTTTTTCAATGATTTGTGCAACAGTCTGCCAAGTGATTGGCTCGATATAAGTTGCATCTGCCATCGCAGGGTCGGTCATAATGGTTGCTGGGTTAGAGTTCACCAAAATAACACGGTAGCCTTCTTCACGAAGAGCTTTACACGCTTGCGCACCTGAGTAGTCAAACTCACATGCCTGTCCGATGACAATCGGACCTGCACCAATAATTAAGATACTTTTAATGTCTGTACGTTTAGCCATGATCGCTTCCTTAATTACTTCTTAGATGCTTCGATAAGTTCGATGAAATGATCGAACAATGGTGCGCAGTCATGCGGACCAGGGCTTGCTTCAGGGTGACCTTGGAAGCTGAACGCTGGTTTGTCTGTACGATGAATCCCTTGAAGAGTTTGATCGAACAAAGACTTGTGCGTAGCTTTCAAGTTTGCAGGAAGTGTTTCTGCATCCACTGCGAAGCCGTGGTTTTGCGAAGTAATCATCACTATGCCAGTTTCCATGTTTTGAACAGGGTGGTTGGCACCATGGTGGCCGTGAGGCATTTTCACCGTTTTTGCACCTGAGGCAAGTGCAAGAATTTGGTGACCCAAGCAAATACCAAAGACAGGTAGGTTGCGAGCGTCTTCTACAATTGTTTTTACAGCTTCAATTGCGTAGTCACATGCAGCTGGATCGCCAGGGCCGTTCGATAAGAACACGCCATCTGGATTCAATGCAAGCACGTCAGCAGCAGGAGTTTGTGCAGGCACGACAGTGAGTTTACAACCGCGGTCTGCAAGCATACGTAAGATGTTGGTTTTGACACCGTAGTCGTATGCAACAACATGGAATTTAAGTTCAGGTTGTGTGAAGCCTTTGCCTAATACCCAAGAACCTTCTGTCCATTCGAAACCAGTTGGGTCACAGCATTCTTTCGCTAGGTCTAAACCATTTAAACCACCGAAGGCACGTGCTTTTTCTAAAGCTTGCTCTTCAGTAATATTTTCACCAGCAAGGATGCAACCATTTTGCGCACCTTTGTCACGCAAAATACGGGTTAATTTACGCGTATCAATATCTGCAATTGCGACAACATTATGTTCTTTTAAGTATTCGCCTAAAGATTGCGTTGATCGGAAGTTGCTATGCAATAAAGGCAGGTCACGAATGATCAATCCGTTGGCCCATACTTTATGAATTCGACCTGACTCAGCGTCTTCATCATTACAACCTGTGTTACCGATATGAGGGTAAGTTAAAGTCACAAGTTGTTGTGCATAACTCGGGTCAGTCAAAATTTCTTGATAGCCAGTCATGGCAGTGTTGAAAACGACTTCACCAGTCGTACTACCCGATGCACCAATAGACGTTCCT
The DNA here is from genome assembly GCF_003105055.1 of Acinetobacter sp. AM. NCBI lineage: Bacteria > Pseudomonadati > Pseudomonadota > Gammaproteobacteria > Moraxellales > Moraxellaceae > Acinetobacter > Acinetobacter sp. AM. The sequence goes on from NZ_QETG01000009.1 coordinate 106,939, forward strand.
TTAAAGATCGTACCATCGGCAAGGGCTAAAATTGCTGGGGTGCTCAAACCAAAGCTCCTGAAATTTAGGCTGTAAAAAAGCGAGTAGACGAAAAAAAAGGAAGGCTATCTAAAAACCTACCCTCCCTATGTCTGCTCGCTTGAACTTAACATGGCACTATACGCAACTTTACCCATAAAGTCCATGCCAATAAGACGGAATTAACAAGATAAAGGGTTTTTATTTTGTAGAGAAAGTAGTTTTAAGTTTTTAAAAGAAAAATGTAACAACAAATAATTGTCTGACAAATCAGAATCTAAATTTTATCAAATCACGTTAAGCTGTCGCTGTGTATATAACAACAGGAATAAAATCATGACTGAGCAAGAAAAAGTGACTAAATCAAAGTCAGCGTTGAAAGAAGTCGTTGCAGAAAGCACTGAAAAGCTTGAGCAAGTGGCGAAAGAAGCAACAGAGCAGGTCACTGAAGCCGTAGTTGAAAGTAAAGAGAAGATTGAGGCAGAAGCGAAACAGCTTAATGCCAGTGTGCAAGATCAAATTCGTCAGTTGAAAGAAGATGTATTGCAGCGTATCGACAGTTTGAAATCACAATTAAATCTGTCTCAGAAAGATTTGACTGAGCTTAAAGATTTTGTGAAAACTGAAGTTAATGCTGTGATTGATGATTTGAGCAAATTTGGTAAAGAGTTAAAAGATGATGTGAGTCAGATTTCTGTCAAGCATAAAGATCAACTCACTGAAACTTTTAAACGTTCTAAAGAGCATACGCTTGAAGCTTGGAATAAAGTATCAAGTAAAGAAATCTCTTGAGCTTGTGAGTAAATAAGAACCTTTAAGCTTCACCTCTCCTTGTAAAGGGAGAGGAGTTGAATTGCTTTAGAGCTGATGTAGCCAATCACGCTTGTTGTGGAAGTCTGCATTTGGACTGCTATGCTGCATGGCGTAGAACTGTTCACCTTGAGCAGTTTTTAGCACAGCCGTTAAACCAATAAATAAGTCAGACCATTTCAATTTATGTTTCAGTATAAATTCGGTTAAATCTAAACTGACATTCAGTCCATAGTGCGTGCGCTTAAGTTGATTTAACTCAATATCATACGCAGCATGTGGCGGCATATCTTCAGGATAGCGATACTCTTCAAATTGATAAACTTGCCACGCTTGAGAAGGCGACAAATTGATTTCACGATAAAAATCTTCGTCTTTCACACCAATAAAAATCTCAAAGCAGGTGCTTTCCCAAAGAAAATCCTGACGTGGGTGAGCGGAAACCAATGCAGGCCACTCAATCCACTGGTTCGGGTCACGAATCCAAAAGCCGACATTTAGATTAAAAGGGCTGACTTGTTCAATCGCGCCGACCACTGAAATCGCTTGAAAGCGACGATCAAATGCACTGAGCTCGTAGCTTGCCATAAATTGAAATTACTTAGATAAATGTGCGTGGCGAACAAGGTTCGAAAGTTTTGGATTTTGTTGCTTAGCTTTTTTATAAAGCAGGGCAATTTTACCAATCGTTTGCACGACTTCAGCACCTGTCACTTCCGAGATTTCAGCAATAGCCGCTACACGTGCTTCACGATCTTCACCAGCAATTTTAACTTTGATAAGTTCGTGATCATTTAATGCACGGGTAGTTTCCTCAACGACATTTTCAGTCAAACCTTGACCACCAATCATTACTACAGGATTAAGTGCATGACCAATTTGACGTAAACGCTTGCGTTCCTGAATAGATAAAGCCGCCATGAAAGATAACCTAATTTTAAAAACGACCTAGTATAGCAAAATTGAGTTGAAGCGGTTGAAATAATCGATCTTGTTGATTGAAAAAAACAGCAGGATAAAGTGGATTTTGATACAGATGTATACTGCAAGCACTTGGTTTTTCACGTACAATAAAAAATTAGAAGTTTTTATACGCATAGAGAGTTATGGCAACACGCATTACCAATCAAAAATTATCCCAAAGTAGTCGTGCGTGGATGAGAGAACATCTTGATGATCCTTTCGTGAAAAAAGCGCAAAAGGAAGGTTATCGAGCACGTGCTGCTTATAAGTTATTGGAAATTCAAGAAAAATATAAAATTATTAAGCCCGGTATGACCGTGGTGGATTTGGGAGCTGCTCCAGGGAGTTGGTCTCAAATCGCAGGAAAACTGGTCGGTGACAAAGGTTTAGTCATTGCATCAGATATTTTAGAAATGGATGCTTTACCAGATGTGACTTTTTTACAAGGTGACTTTCGTGAGGAAGAAGTCTTCGAAAAATTGTTAAATATTTTAAATGGGCGCGTTGTTGACGTTGTAATTTCAGATATGGCCCCCAATACATCAGGTAATAAGGCTGTAGATCAACCTCGTCAAATTTACCTTTGTGAGCTTGCATTAGATTTTGCCAATAAGGTTTTAGGACCGAAAGGGCAGTTTGTGGTGAAAGTTTTCCAAGGCACTGGATTTGACGAATTCCGTAAACAAGTGGTCGATAGTTTTGACGTGCTGAAGACGGCTAAGCCGGCTGCATCACGTGCTCGTTCGAAAGAAGTTTTTTTAATCGGCCAAGGGCGCAAGAAGGCTTTGAAGTAAAGTTTACTTGCCAACGCGTTAAAAATTGTGCATTTTGTACTTTTTTACATTATTGAACAGCTGGGTTTACAGCTTACATTATTAAGGTCACCCATCCTTGGGCATGATCAAATTAGATTGATATGGGAATAAAGCTTTGAGCGATCTCTTCAAGAATGCCGTGTTGTGGCTCATTATACTGGGTGTGCTGATTTTAATTTTCAGCAACATCAGTGACCGTGATAAGCCAACTGCAATGAACTATTCAGAGTTCGTTACAGCGGTGAATGCTGGTCAAATTAAGCAAGTCACAATTGATGGTGAAAGAATTAGTGGCACTAAATCAAATGGATCTGAATTTGAAAGTATCCGTCCAGCGGTGCAAGATCCTGAATTGATGCCTAGCCTGATTAAAAACAATGTTGTCGTTGAAGGAACTGCACCACAACGTCAAGGTTTGTTGATGCAACTTCTGATTGCAAGCTTCCCTGTACTTTTAATCATTTTGTTATTCATGTTCTTTATGCGCAACATGGGTGGCGGAGCAGGCGGTAAAAACGGCCCAATGAGTTTTGGTAAGTCAAAAGCAAAAATGCTTTCTGAAGACCAAATTAAAATTACATTTACTGATGTAGCGGGCTGTGATGAAGCAAAGCAAGAAGTCGTCGAAATTGTAGACTTCTTGAAAGATCCTGCGAAGTTTAAACGTCTAGGTGCAACCATTCCAAAAGGCGTTTTGATGGTGGGTCCACCAGGTACAGGTAAAACTTTGCTTGCAAAAGCCATTGCGGGTGAAGCGAAAGTTCCTTTCTTTAGCATTTCTGGTTCTGACTTCGTTGAGATGTTTGTGGGTGTTGGTGCATCACGTGTCCGTGATATGTTCGAACAAGCTAAACGTCATGCACCATGTATCATTTTCATTGATGAGATTGATGCGGTAGGTCGTCATCGTGGTTCGGGTACAGGTGGTGGTCATGATGAACGTGAACAAACCTTAAACCAGATGTTGGTAGAAATGGATGGTTTTGAAGGTAATGAAGGCATTATCGTCATTGCTGCAACCAACCGTGCAGATGTATTGGATAAAGCATTGCTACGACCAGGTCGTTTTGACCGCCAAGTCATGGTGGGTCTTCCAGACATTAAAGGTCGTGAGCAAATTTTAAATGTTCACTTGAAGAAATTGCCGTCGGTGACTGGTGTAGATCTGAAAGTTCTTGCACGTGGTACGCCTGGTTTCTCTGGTGCACAATTAGCAAACTTGGTGAATGAGGCTGCATTGTTTGCTGCTCGCCGTAATAAAAACACGGTTGATATGCATGACTTTGAAGATGCTAAAGACAAAATTTACATGGGACCAGAGCGTAAATCGATGGTTCTACGTGAAGAAGAGCGTCGTGCAACGGCTTACCATGAAGCAGGCCATGCTATTGTTGCAGAAATTTTGCCGGGTACAGACCCTGTTCATAAAGTTACAATCATGCCACGAGGTTGGGCATTGGGTGTAACTTGGCAGTTGCCTGAACAAGACCAAATTAGCCACTATAAAGACAAGATGTTGAATGAACTTTCAATTTTGTTTGGTGGTCGTATTGCCGAAGAAATCTTTATTAACCAACAGTCAACTGGTGCTTCGAATGACTTCGAGCGTGCAACCAAAATGGCACGTTCGATGGTGACCAAATATGGTATGTCGGACAGATTGGGTGTAATGGTTTATGAAGATGAAAACCAAAATGGTTTCTTCGGTAATGTTGGTAGCCGTACTATTTCTGAAGCTACACAGCAAAAAGTAGATGAAGAAGTACGTCGTATTTTGGATGAGCAGTACCGTGTGGCGCGTGAAGTCTTAGAAAATAACAAAGATATTGCACATGCCATGGTGAAAGCTTTGATGGAATGGGAAACGATTGATCGTGATCAGATCCGTGACATTATGGAAGGTCGCGAGCCACAACCACCTAAAGTGTATGTGGCGGAGAATCCTGTGATTGATGTGACCCCAACCAAGGGTCCATCTACTCCACCACCATTACCAGCAAGTTAAGTTTAAACGTTAATGAAAAGAGTCTCTACATGAGGCTCTTTTTTTGTGCTGAGGCTTTTGAAGTGATGTTTAGGTTAAAACTTTTCAGCCAGAGAGAGCATTGAATTGCTACACTAATAGCACTTGTTTCAGGAGTGTTTTCATGCAAATTATGCCCTTACCCAATCGAGTTTTAGCATGTGGTCGTTTAAGTTTAGATTTGTCACAACCACATGTAATGGGTATTTTGAATGTTACACCTGATTCTTTCAGTGATGGTGGATTACATAACACCAAGGATGCAGCGGTTGCACATGCATTACAGATGCTCACTGAAGGTGCAACTGTGATTGATGTTGGTGGAGAATCTACGCGACCGGGAGCATCTGTGGTTGAGATCGGAGAAGAAATTCGACGAGTGATTCCTGTGGTGGAAGCACTTGCACAGCATGATGTGATTATTTCAATTGATACTTCTGAACCAGAGGTAATACGTGCGGCTGTAGCAGCAGGAGCGCATATTTGGAATGATGTCCGTGCATTAACTCGGCCACAGGCCCTTCAAACTGCTGCTGAGTTAAATATACCGATTATTATTATGCATATGCGTGGTGAACCAACTACGATGAATAATCTGGACCAATACCGAGATGTCACGGAAGATGTGATGATTGAATTGCAGCAACGAGTTGATGATGCATTGGCTGCTGGGGTTAAGCCTGAACATATTTTGATTGATCCAGGTTTTGGTTTTGCCAAAAATGCCCAGCAAAACCTCAAATTGCTCAATGAGTTTTGGAAATTGAATGCAATGGGGTATCCAATACTATCGGCATTGTCGCGTAAGCGTTTTATTGGTGAAGCATTGGGAGGGGCTGATGCAGGGCAGCGAGCAATAGGTTCGGTTGCTGCGCATTTATTGAGTATTCAACAAGGGGCATGTATGGTGCGTGCACATGATGTTAAAGCGATGTCCGATGCAATTAAAGTGTGGCAAGCTATGCAATTGGCTTAGTTGTTGATTGAATTTTTCAAAGAAATAAAAGGATTATTGCTTTAATCTTTTTGGGTTGCCACGCAGTAAGTGTGTGCTGTAAAGATGTAGATGAGTTTGTTAAATATTTGAAATTAAAATAACACGGGAATAATGATGATTGTGAAACCGAAATTGTTGGTTGTGAGCATGAGTGGTTTATTGTTGGTGGCTTGTGGGAAAATGCCCAATCAACAGATGTCTATGAGCAAAATGGCAGCTGTGGAAGTGGGAATACCTGTACCATCAATGGTAAATGCTTATGAAAGTATGCCACAACCCATTGAGAATACTGAAAACTATCAGAAAATAGAAACCAATCCAGTATATGTGGTTGCACAACAGCCCATCTCGACGTTTAGTGTTGATGTGGATACGGGCAGTTATAGCAATGTGAGGCGTTTTCTGACACGTGAAGGTCAGTTGCCGCCTGTAGATGCGGTTCGAATTGAGGAAATGGTGAATTATTTCAACTATGATTATCCCAATCCTACGGGGCAGCATCCATTTTCAGTGAATACTGAGGTTGTAAATTCGCCATGGCAGCCAACTACTAAAATTATAAAAATTGGTATTAAAGCTAAAGATTTGGAAATAAAGCAATTACCACCTGCTAATCTGGTATTTTTGGTGGATGTTTCGGGAAGTATGGATGAGGACAATAAACTGCCTTTGGTTAAAAAAACCTTAACCTTACTTACTGAACAATTGCGCCCACAAGATAAAGTTACCATTGTGACCTATGCGAGTGGCGAAGATTTAGCATTGGCACCGACTTCTGGTGCAGACAAGGATAAAATTTTAAAAGTCATTCACCGATTAAAAGCGGGGGGTGCTACTTCAGGTGAGCGAGCAATTCAATTGGCCTATGAACAAGCACAAAAGTCTTATGTTCAGGGTGGCATTAACCGCATTCTGATTGCAACAGATGGTGATTTTAATGTGGGAATTACTAATTTTGAAACCTTAAAAGGGATGATCGCTGAGAAACGAAAGTCAGGGATTTCTTTCTCTACATTCGGTTTTGGAACGGGTAATTATGATGAGCAGTTGATGGAACAATTGGCGGATGCGGGAGATGGTAACTATAGTTATATCGACAATGAGCGTGAAGCAAAAAAAGTATTACAGCGACAACTGAGTTCGACATTGGCAACGGTTGCTCAAGATGTAAAAATCCAAGTGGAATTTAATCCGGCTACGGTTAAAGAATACCGTTTAATTGGTTATGAGAATCGCGTATTAAATAATGAAGATTTTAATAATGATCGTGTCGATGCGGGTGATATCGGTGCGGGACATACAGTCACAGCCTTATATGAAATTATTCCTGTAGGGCAAAAAGGTTGGTTGAATGAATCGCGTTATCAAGCGCCAGTAAACTCAACCAAAGCCAACAAACAAGAATATGCTTATGTGAATGTACGTTATAAACAACCACAACAAAGCCAAAGTATTTTACTGAGTCAACCTGTCCCTGCGCGCAGTGTGGCATTGACACAGGCATCTTCAGATACTCGCTTTGCTATTGCGGTTGCATCTTATGCTCAACAGCTACGTGGTGGGCAATATAATGCCAATATGAAGTGGGATGATATTTTAAAATTAGCCCAAAGTGCAGCTCAACCAGATGAATTTGGCTTGCGTGCAGAATTTTTAGATTTGGTGAAAACAGCGAAAAGCTTAAGTGCTGAGTCTATAAAACCCTAAGGATTCAGGTTATTTTTATATTCAGACAACTGGGCAGTATTTATACTGCCCATTTTTTATTTGGTAAATGTTCATCTTTATGCTATATAGGCTCGCGTTTATAAGTAGTTTTGAGTGGCTGTATGTTTGCAGATTTACTTCTCCCAATGTTTGACGATGATTATTACCCTGATGTATTGGTGGCGGATGTACAACAATGCATTGTGCAATTTGCCAATAAAGTCGCAAAGGTCAAAGAAAGCACGGCAGAAATTTATCGTTTTGCTAATGAAACAGTTATGGCAATTAATGAAATGAAGCCACAATTTGAAGATTTAGATTCATCCTTGGATGATACCGCTGCGGATTATATTGCCGAAGCGATGATGATGGTGGTGCAAGAGCATGGCCATTTCGATGTGGAAATGGAAGAGTTGATTGTAAATCGAGAGTGGTAACACTCTCTTTTTTTATTTATTTCAGATATAAAAAAACCAGCTTTCGCTGGATTCTTTATTGCACCATTTTAAGAAGTATTAAAATGGTGCCCGGGGCCGGACTCGAACCGGCACGCTTTGAGGGCGGGGGATTTTAAATCCCCTGTGTCTACCTATTTCACCACCCGGGCATGAGCGCAATAATAGAGTACGAATTTATTCTTTGCAAGACTATTTCTTTGTATTTGCTTTATTTTCAGACAATTCAGAGGTTTGTGATCAAAAAATCACAATTTCAACGCCAATCTAATTTTTATTGTCATCATATGTTCATGTAATTGAGATCATCATTAAATAATTATTGCCTATTTTTAACTCACGTTTGTAGTGGATTAAAAAAATGACAAATACTTTAACGCGCCGTGAACTCATTCAAAAAACTTTAGCGGGTTTTGGTGCAGTCTCTTTACCTATTTCGCTCACCGCATGTGGTGATGACTCAGATCACGCTTCTGGCTCTGGTGTGAGTGTTCAATTTAAACATGGTGTAGCCAGTGGCGACCCTTTACAAGATCGTGTGATTATTTGGACGCGGGCGACACCTAGTGATGTGCAAGCACGCTTAGAAATTACTTGGGAAGTTGCTCTAGATGCACAATTTACTCAAATTAAAACCTCAGGTAAAGTGCAAACAAGCCCAGCACAAGACTTTACCGTGAAAGTAGATGTTACTGGCTTACAGGCACAGCAGCGTTATTTCTATCGCTTCCGCTTCGGGCAAACAGTTTCACCGATTGGGCAAACCAAAACCTTACCATCGCAAACCAATCAGGTGAAATTAGCCGTCTGTTCTTGTTCAAACTATCCTGCGGGCTATTTTTATGTTTATCGTGAAATGGCCAAACAAGATGTTGATGTGGTGCTGCATCTTGGAGACTATATTTATGAATACGGTCAAAATGGTTATGCGACTGAAGATTCGGAAAAGTTAGGACGCTTATTGGCAGCAGATAATCAGCAAGAAATATTGAGCTTGGAAGATTATCGCAAACGTTATGCTTTGTATCGTCAAGATGCTGATTTACAAGCATTGCATCAGCGACACCCTTTTATTGTCATTTGGGATGATCATGAGCTTGCCAATGATACGTGGCGTAATGGAGCAGAGAATCATACTGAGGCAACAGCTCAGGCACAAAATGAAGGTAAGTTCTCAGAGCGTAAGCTGGCGGCATTACAAGCTTATTTTGAGTGGATGCCTATTCGTCCTGTTTCAGAGGATGATCATTTACATATCTATCGTCAGTTTAATTTTGGTTCATTGGTACAGCTCACCATGTTGGACACACGAATTATTGCACGTGATCAGCAATTGGATTATGCCAATTATATGACGGCTCAGGGCTTAAATACGGTGCAGTTTCAGCAAGATTTGTTAGCACAAGACCGAACTTTGCTTGGCTATGAGCAACGTGATTGGTTGTTGCGGAAAATGATGCAAAGCAATGCACAGTGGAACTTATTGGGACAACAAATTTTAATGTCAAAGATGTTTATTCCTGCCGAGTTGCTTTTATCTTTGGTGGAAATTACCAGTGGCTCAGTCAGTGCTGAAACGCTCACAAGAATGAATGCGCAAATTACTGAATTAGTGGGTATTAAATTGCGTGCTCAAGCGGGTGATCCTACATTGACAGATTTGGAAAAGGCGCGGGTTAATACGTTGGCACCTTATAATCTGGATGCATGGGATGGTTATTTTTATGAACGGGAAGTATTGTATGCAACCCTAAAGGCCTTGAATAAGAAAGTAGTGGTCTTGGCTGGGGATACGCATAATGCTTGGTATTCTGAATTGCTGAGCAAGGATCAAGACGTGGTTGGTGTCGAATTGGCGACAAGTTCTGTGTCTTCGCCTGGTTTAGAAAAGTATTTGAATATTCCTTTGGCACAATTGCAGCAATTTGAATATGCCTTTCAAACACTCATTAATGATTTAGCTTATTGTAATTTGAATCAGCGCGGCTATCTGTTGGTGAGTTTTACTGAGCAGAACATGCAAGCTGATTGGATCTTTGTTGATAGTATCAAGGAAAAAAGTTATGTGGTCGATGAAACCAGAGGGCATCAATTGATATTCAATTCACAGCTACAAGTGTTGGAATCATTACCACAATCAGCATAACCGCAATAAAATAAAAAACTGGGAAAGTCCCAGTTTTTTATTACATTAAGCTATCCAGATAATTTTCTAAATCTTGATGTTTATGTGTTTGGCAAAGTTGCTGTTCCATATGCATAGATTTTAAATGCAAAGCATGAAAGTGCTGTAATTGTTTAGTTTTTTGCTGATATTTTTCAGTATCTTTTCCAGTGAATTTTAGTTGAAATTTTAGTTTAAGCGTCTGTTTATAACTCCAGAAGTTAAAACGTCTTAATTCTTGCAGGTAATACAATCCAACATGGGTTGCGCTATTACGAAAAAGATTTTCTTTATAAAATTTCACAAAGCCAAAACCCATCGCAAAGAAAAACAGTACAATTTGCAAAAAAGTACTTTCAATAAATGCGATATTAATTGCTTGTAGAATAATTAATGCTGCAATTTTAATCGGTGCATGTTGTTGCTGTTCATAACAGGAGCTTGAGCTGTGTCTCATTTGTTTGAGTACAATCGGAACATACAGCATAAATAACAACATAAAGCACAATACAGCAAAGCCGTGCGCTTGAAAGGTGGTAAAGCGAGGAAAGTATATTTCGAAATAATGTCCTAAGCTGAAGGACAGGGAAACAAAAATCATAATGGCTAAAATCCAAGGAATAAATTCTTTGATTTCATCCATTAAACCTTTGGTTTTGAGCATGCCGTAAAATACAAAGTTACGTTTAAATGCTGCGGGATACTGCATTTGTAACGGTTTTAAAAAAAGTGCTGCCTGCTTATCACTGACCATAAAAATGAGTACTTGAAAGTTACGGCATTATAAATCAGAAATACACTTTTTGTTTAAATGATCTTAAAATCGATTAGAAGAGTGTAAAATTTGATTGTGAAATAGGATCGTGACATAACCTTGCCTGTAGATAGCATATTTAAAAAACTGAGATCAGTTGAAGGGTTTTATGAAAACTACCGCTATGCCATTACATAATTTATATAAATTTTAAGAGTTGCTTTTTGGTTTGTTATTCCGTGGCTATCAGATATGGGGAGATTGCTTCTAAGTCTTGAGCCATTATTTTTGCCGGAATTCCTTGGCAATCAAGATATGGTAAAAGGCTGTAGTTTTGAAGATCTAACACAATTCCCCAAACAGACTATCCTCAAAGAAATGGAGAATGGGAATTTACACTTATCTATTTTTATCACTCGTCTAAAGCAATGATTGCATTGTGTGCATTACTGGATTTTTATGTAAATATTTTTCAACTTAATAATTTAAAAGAGGATTTCTTTCGGGAGTTAAAAGCCTACGTGTAATAATCGCTAACCTTCCATAAAGCACTACAGCACTTTGGGAAATTTAACTTTGCTGGATTAAGTACATGGGGGATATTTTAGACATAAAAAAACCAGCTTTCGCTGGGTTCTTTATTGCACCATTTTAAGAAGTATTAAAATGGTGCCCGGGGCCGGACTCGAACCGGCACGCTTTGAGGGCGGGGGATTTTAAATCCCCTGTGTCTACCTATTTCACCACCCGGGC